>JBDHQG010000551.1:0-3500 GCA_039806925.1 Limisphaerales bacterium | reverse complement strand
AACCGACGATTACTTCTGGATTCGTCCCACGTTCGACTGCGAGTTCACCGAACGCTGCAACGCCGGCGTGTTCTATCAGTTCCGGACCAAGCATTCCGACAACAACGCGTTCGATTACTCGAACAACCAGCTTGGCGTTTATGCGAACTACAAATACTAACCTGCACCTCGTTTGAACAGAAAAGCGCCGGGTTCGCCCGGCGCTTTTTTTTGCCGCGATCCAAAATCAACTCAGCGCCTGTCCACGGACCCGCCGATGAAGTCCACCTTCGCGCTCAACTCCGGTGTCAGGAACTCGTCCGGATTCCGAATCTGCACCTTCACCTGCAAGGTTCCCTTCTGGCGGTTCGCCTCCGGCGCAATCTCGGCCACGTAGCCATCGTACGATTTCCCGGGATACGCCTCCGGGCTGACCTTGCACGCCTGGCGGCGGGACACCTTCGCCAGATCCGCCTCATTCAAGTCGATCTCCACCTGGAGATCCTTCGGATCCGCAATCGCCACCAGCGCCGTGCTCGGCCCGCGCGTGCCGCCAAAGCTCTGCGGCGTGACCAGCTCATTCGCATCCGCAAGCTTCTCCAGCACCACGCCATCCAGCGGCGAACGGATCACCGTCCAGCCCAGATACGTCTTCGCCAGCTCCAGCGCCGCCTCCGCTTCGCGAACCGTGGCGCGCGACGAATCCAGCCGGATGCGCGCGTCGTCCACCGCCTGTTGCGTCTCGATCTTGTCCGCAATGAGCCTGGTCGCGCGATTGAAATCAATCTCCGCCTTTTCGACCGTCGTCCTCGCATTCGCCAGCCGGCCTTCGCTCTCCTTCACCCGCGCGGCATACTCGGCGTCATCCAACAGCACCAGCACCTGCCCGTTGGTCACGAAATCCCCCTTGCGCACGCCAATCCACTTCACCTGCCCGAGAAAACGCGGACTGATCTCGATGCGTTCGCGGTTCACGATGTACCCGCTCACTGTCAGCACCGACCCCGCCACCCCGTCCGGGCTTGCAATCGAAGCCGCCGCCGGCACGACATTGGTGGAAGACTGCGACGGAATTGTCGCCGCCGCCGCGGCCGGCTTTTCCGATTTGCCAGCGGCAAGTCCGGGCAGGCGGCGCTCGCCTTCCTGTCGGGGCCACGCCCGGTAGCCGACCACCGCCGTCACAAGAGCCACGGCAAGGAAGGTGAACCAGACGACGCCTTGGGAACGGGACCGGGCCTCGGGTTCAATTTGCAGCGAACGAAGTTTTTCGGCGTTCATACTTTGCCTCTCGACAGGATCAGACGCCGGTTCCGGCGCGCGCCAACCTTAGAAGCCACCTCAAACACCGCAAGCGGAACTTGACCTTCCATCCGCCGGACCACCGTTACACCGCCACCAAACCTGCGGGCGTGGCGGAGCGGCGACGATGGAAGTGAAGCGGACGGACGCTATGCGAGTTCCAGGGAGCGATATTGCACCGGTGCCGGAAGCTTCCGGTCAATCAGCGCGGCCTCCACCGTCTTGCCCGGGATGCCCCGCGGGAGACTTTCGGGAGCCCGAAATTCCGCAAGGTTTCGGCCCTCGACAATGGCCTGCCAGAGCACCAGGCACAGCCCCGCCGCGCGGGCCGCCGAATCTTCCGCCTTCAGGTTCTCGCGCAGCCAGCCGGCAGCCTCCGCCTCGATCTTCCGATCCGCGGCGGCGATCAAAATGCCGGCGGTTTCATAATGATGATTGCCGTCATAATGGACCCGCACCAGGACATCCTGCGCGGGCGTTTCGCCCAGCTCGGTGAAGACCGCCTCGATGATGAACGGCGGGGAAAAGATTTGCTCGAAGCTGTTCTTGAGCATCGGGCTCAACGCAAAGCTGATCAGCCGCCGGAGCGTCACATCCTTTGAAGAACGGTTGAAACCCTCGACATGCGCCGCCTCGATTGCGGATTGACGCAGCTTTTCGATGTCCACCGGATGTCCGAGCGCCGCAAAACCGTGGCGATCATAAATCTCAAACACCTTGGAGTGGCCGATGCCGACGCCGAGCATCAGGATGCCCTCGGGCCGCGAGACCGCGAACACCGGCGTGCCGCCCTTCATCTGCTCGGAAATGTATTCGCGGCGGTTTCCGATGGCTTCGAGCCAGCGATACGGTTCCTCTGTCATGGGTTTGCTTCCTTCCAGAATTGTTCCTGCCCGGCGGCGGAAATGGAACGAATCCCCGAGCGCGCCACGAGCTTGATCGTCGCAAAAAGCCTCTTCTCCGGATGCACGCCTCCCGTCGCCGTGTCGAACTCCGCCGCCGTCATCAACAGGCGGTTCGCCAGCACCGTGGCCTGGGCGAGCGACATCTCGGCCGGCTTTGGCTGCCCCCACCGTTCGAGAAAACTGAGCACGCTTTTGATGCTGCCGCTGCCGCTGCCGCTGCCGGCGTAGTCGGTCGCCTCGAACTGCGCGCCCAGCGGATCGTAGAAATAAATCTGCGGTTTCGCGGCCGGATCGTTGGTTTCGACTCCCGCAAAAATCGGCGCGACGACTCCAAACCCCTGGATCGTTCCCGCGAGATTGTTCCGCAACAGCTGGGACAACGCGCGGATCTTGGCGGCAAGACTCATCGGCTGCAGCTGGCTGCGGCGGTAAAACTCGAACGAGGTCTGGAGTGTTCTCCCCATTTCAAACGCCGTCGCCGGCGAGCCCGCGATGGCCATGAGCGAATGGGAATCGAGCTCGAGGATCTTTTCGGTCTTGTCCGAGAAGACGATGTTGCCAGCCGTGGCGCGATGATCGCCGGCGATGATCACGCCCTCGGCGCAATGGAAGGCAAAGACCGTCGTGGCGTGCAACGGCTGCAACGCCGGCGCATTCGCTCCCGCCGGCGGAACGACAGCCTTTGGCAGGAGCGCCAGAAAATCGCCGTTCATTGGCCGGTGCGTTGACGGTAGCGCCGGGCCTGATCGGGATCGACCTTGCGCATTTTCTTGAGCAGCTCCTCCGTGTTTGGTTTCTCGACTTGCGGGGAGCGCGGTCCTTCACCGCCCCCGCCTCCGCCCGGGGCCGGAGCCACCGGATGTGTTTTTCGCATTGGGTCAGGCATAAACAAGTGTCGGTTGGTTAGATGATCCTGGCAAATTTGAGCTGGGCGAGATCTTCCACGGTCCGGGCCGCGCTGATGACTTTCAGGCTCTCCTTCACCAGCGCGGCATCGAAAACGTTCCGCAGATCGAGCTCGACCTTTTTCTCCGAACCTTTCAGGAGAATGTAGTCCCACTGCGTGGCTTGCACGGCCAGGCCAAACTTCTCGATGCAACGTCCCCGCACGGCGGCGCGGGTGGTCGGAGGCGGGCAGAGGCTGTGGCTGGTGATCGATTCCAGCGGATATGGGATGCGGAACGCATGTTGATCCATCAGCGCGTAGAACAAGCCCTGCTCCCGGTCCAGCAGGTGATACGAAAGGTCCAGACTGCGCAGCCAGGGATCATCCGGTGCGAGCTTCTCCGCCTCGCGAAACTGCTCGATGAGCTGATA
>JBDHQG010000550.1:0-3513 GCA_039806925.1 Limisphaerales bacterium | reverse complement strand
GAGATGAGATCCCAGTCGAGCCGCGGCTTGATGTAGAGCGGCGACTCGGGATTGAACATCCACTTGAGAGCCGTGCTCACCGCGCCGGGCGCCGCGAGCGGCACGAAGTGGCTGGGCACCACCATGCCGGCGTTGCCGAACGAACAGCCGTCGCGCTGTTCCGGGTTGCGGTCGATCAGTGTGACGCGATGCCCGCGCCGCGCGCAGTAGTAAGCGGTGGACAAGCCAATGACGCCGCCGCCGATGATGAGGATGGATTTGGAAGACATGCTTTCCCAAAGATTCAGGACGGACTGGGATTGAAATGAGATGCGTTCATCTCGGAGTGTGGGTGCCAACCCAACGCCAGTTGATGGATGCCCGGTCAAAATTCACGATAAGCCCGCAATCGGCACCAGCCAGCCGGAGATACGTCCGAAGTGATGCCAAGTCCGCCGCCGTGATGCTCCGCCGCAGAGCGAGCACTTTCAGCGCGAGCTTCTGATCCACCAGCAGGCAGGGCAGGATTGTGTTGCCGAGCAACTGACCGTCGGCATTCACACTCACGGTGGGACCGCTCAAACAAGCGACTCCAGCGCTCACGAGCTCAGCTTTGATCAAACCTGCGTAAGTCGTGTCGCGATAGCCGAGGCCATGTGTCCCCGCGACCTTTCGTACCGCTTCGCAGACCATGCGAAGGCGACCGCTGGACGGCGCACCATCCGGCAATTCCGCTTCCATTTCGCTCGACGACGGCACCTCAAACGCAGGCTCCCGAAACTCAACCCTCCGATACACCAAGCTCTCCTTTGCGAAGTCAAACAGCAGCCCCGTCGGAATCCTCCAGAACTTCAAGTAACAAAGGATTTGCACGAAATGCTCGCCACTGAACGCCCCTGTCAGGCACTTCAGTTCCACGATCATCTTCTCAGGAAACGCAATGTCCGGCTCGAACACATCGGCCACCATGCCACAGTGCAGGAGCTCCCGCCGCGCCCTCGATTCATGCGCGATCCCCGCCGTCTCCAGCTTTCGCCTCAACAGCGCGTGATAGAAGCGCTCATCCAGCCCAGGCCCCAACTCCCGGTGAACCTCCATCGCCAATCCAATCACGGCGTATGAAAACGGATCATTCATCTCAATCCACGTCCGCCCTCAATCCCCGGGAAATCCGCTTGAACTGCTCCCGAATGTCGTCCGCCGAACCAATCGTCAGCCAGACGTCATACTCGAACTTCAGCCCGGGCGTGATGGCGAAGCGTTTGAGCGGCGCGAAATAAGAACACGAACCGTGCTCCCGTTTGCCGTCGCCGAAGCGATAGCAGGTCAGTTCGTCCGCCACCGGCACGAAGGCACCCACGCCGAAATTGTTCGTGTTCACATACGCCGCCCAATGCTCGGTGAACTTCCGCGATTCGTTCGGCCAGCCGGGCTTAGAACGATGAACGGCGTCGCCCGTCCAGGCGTTGGTCCCCTGATACACCAGCAACGTGTCGTACTGCGGCTCCACGAACACCGCCGGCAGTTCGTGATGAATGTTCGGATGAGAGTTCGTGCCGGAGTAGGTCATGCGAAACTTCACATGCGCGACCTTTCCGGTCAGGACGATCCACTGCTCGAAAATGACATCGGGCATGTCCGCGCCCGTGGCCCAATGCTTCGCCATCGTCTTCGCGTAGAGCGATGACTTCTCCGGCTTGAGTTCCAGCACCTGCGCCGGCTCGTGACGCCATCCGCCGCCCTGCACGGGATTCCAGCGCCAAGGTTGTTTGTTCCAAAACGAGCCGTCCTCAGCACCGTAATACGACTGCTGCACGAGACGGCCACGATCCCAGTGATTGATCACGTTTTCGCCCGTGCCACTTAATGCGAGATACGCGATGCCGGCGCCCGAAGACCGCTTCACACCGAGACGCAATTCGCCGTTGTCGATGAAGACGAAGTCGTTGGTGGAACGTTCGACTGGGGCGTTCGCCGCCGGGCCGACAGCCGTCTGAAGCATCAAGACGCACAGCGCCAGCAGCCATTTAGATTGTTGTTTCATGTGAAGGACTTCGTCATTCGCACGACGGCGATGGTCAGGCCGCCGGGCATCGGGGCTTCGTAACGCTCCGCAACGGCATAGCCATAACGTGCATACAAGGGTTCACCCACCAGCGTGGCCACCAACTCCGCGCGCGTGAAACCGGCGGCGCGAATGGCGGCTTCGCTCGTCTCCAGCAACGTGCGGCCAAGCCCGCGCCGTTCCCAGGCCGGATGAACGAAGAAGGCCCGCACCCGTGCCGCATCGGTGGTCGGGTTTAATTCTGCCTGCGCTTCCACACGGCCACGGTCGCCGCCGTACACCGCCAGCCGCCTGCTCCAGCCGCCGCAGCCGATGAATTCGCCGTCATGCTCGACGACGAAATACGTGCCGTCGCAAATGAGCTGACGGTCCAGCCCGAACACCGGTCCCAGCGCGACGGCGAGTTGCGCCTCCGAGTAGCAGCGCGACAACGACTGGCGCACAGTCAATTCAATCAGCCGCTCCAGCGCAGGAACGTCTTCACTACAGGCGATGCGCAGGGGCCAGCTCATGGTTCAGTGCGAGAAGAAGGCGTGCAGGCTTCTTCCGGATCGACATGCGCTGCGTTGGACCACGGCGCGGACACCGCGGTTGGCGATGGTGACGCGACCACCGTGACGCCGTCGTGGAAGCTCCAAATGTGTTCACGCGAATAACGGCCCTTCACGAAATCCGGTCCGCTCAGCCTCCAATCAATGACCGCTTTGTATTGATGACTCATGGCCTGGCTAAGTTAACGGATGCCCCAGCAAAACGGATCTCTCTCCTCCAGCAGCAACGTCGCCTCCGCGTTAACGAAGGCCGTGCCCGTGATCACCGGCACCACCTCGCCCTTCTCGCGGTTCGACCACTTGAAGCGGCCCGTGAAACTGCTGCCGATGATGCTCTCCTGCACCCACGCGTGACCCTCGGCGAGTTTTCCGTCCGCCGCCAGACACGCCAGCTTCGCGCTCGTGCCCGTGCCGCACGGCGAACGGTCGTAAGCCTTGCCCGGACACAACACGAAGTTCCGCGAATGCCCGCCCTTCGTCTGCGGCGGGCCGAACAACTCGACGTGATCAATCTCAGGAAAGCCCTGCGCGTTCACCGCCTGCCGGATGCGCCAGCTCAAGTCGGTCAGTCGCTCGACGTTCTTCAGCGCCAACTCCTCGCCATGTTCTTCGACGAGGAAGAACCAATTCCCGCCCCACGCCACGTCGCCCGTAATTTCGATGGTAGGGCGCGTCGCTCCGCGCGCGCCGTCGGGATTCGGCACAGTGACCTTCACCGCCTTCGCCTTGCGATAGCTCGACACGTTGCTCACGGACACCGAGCCGTCGTCGTGCAGGGTCGCCGTCACCACGCCGACGCACGTCTCGATGCGATGCTCGCCCGGCCGGATGCGGCCCAAATGCGCGAGCGTGACGACGAGGCCAATCGTCCCGTGCCCGCACATCTGGAGCGGCCCGACGTTGTTGAAGAAAATGACA
>JBDHQG010000549.1:0-3517 GCA_039806925.1 Limisphaerales bacterium | reverse complement strand
ACCGACGCCGCGATCAATCCGGGTAATTCCGGCGGCGCGCTCGTCGACGCCGACGGCCGCCTGATCGGCATCAACACCGCCATCCTCAGCCGCAGCGGCGGCAACCAGGGCATCGGCTTTGCCATCCCGACGAATCTCGCCCGCGACGTGATGGAGAGTCTCGTGGCCGACGGCAAGGTCACCCGCGGCTATCTCGGCGTGATGATTCAAGATGTCACCCCGTCGCTGGCGAAGGAGTTCAACTTGAAGGATCAGAAGGGCGCGCTCATCGGCGATGTGGTGCCGAAGGGCCCGGCGGAGAAGGCCGGTCTCAGGAGCGGTGACGTCGTCCTGGAGTTCAACGGCAAGGCCGTGAAGGACAGCCGCCAGTTCAAGCTGCAGGTGGCGCGCGTGAAGCCGAGCGAGAGCGTCCCCGTGAAGGTCTTGCGCAACGGCGCGACCAAAACGCTCGAAGTCACGGTCAGGGAGCTGCCGGGCTCCGAACAGGTCGCGAAGGCGGACGCGCCGGCGGGCGGCGACGGAGAGGCGCTCAAGGGCGTGGCGGTGGGGGATCTCGATTCGCAGATGCGCCGCGAGCTGAACATTCCCGCGAATGTCCACGGTGCCGTGGTGACCGAAGTGGATGAAAACGCCGCCGCCCGCGAGGCCGGCCTCAAGCCGGGCGATGTGATTCTCGAAATCAACCGCCAGCCGGTGAAGAGCGCGGAGGACGCCGTGAAGCTGACGGAGAGTCCGAAAGACAAGACCACGCTCCTGCGCATCTGGAGCAAGGGCGGCAGCCGATACGTCGTGGTGGACGAATCGAACGCCGGATAATTTCTACTGCCAGTCCTCCTCTCCAAATCCCCCAACTCCTCCCGTAACCCGCTTCAAGGCGGCTCTGCGGGAGGACTTCATTTTTTCCGGGAACAGGCAGGAGGATGGGAAATGCCATCGACGGAAAACTACAGACTCGATTTTGTGTTCCCTGCGTTGAGACCGCTGTCTCTTTATGTGAGAACAATCAGCGCCATGAAGAAACCAGGATCAAAAAGGAGAGCCCATGAACCAACCACTGGACCTGTCTGGAATCGAAGGCGCAATCGCAGAAGTTCGCGGCCTGCGTTCTGAAATGGAACAGCAGCTGTCGGATGGCACGAGCCGCCTGTGCGCCGGTCTGATCGGCTAAGCCGGAACAATGCAGTTGGAATGGGGAGCGCGCCCGCCTCGGGCGCAGCGGGCCGCGCCCTCGCGCCCCGCTCCAACGCGCCACCGGCAGGTAACATTTGGTGCGCCCGGTGCGCTCGTGTCCGGCACGAGGGCGTGTCGGACAACCGCCGGGGGGCGGCTGTGCTCACTCTGTTCCTTTCCTGCTGCATCGTCCCGGCTTATCTCCTTGAAATTTGACGCGTGGGTGGTGCATTCTCCACCCATGCTTCCAATTCGTTTCTCAGAAGGCAGACCCCTTTTCCTCACCGCCGTTTTCACCGTCCTGTTCGCGCTTTCGCAGGCGGTTCCGGCGGCGGTCATCAACTTCGATGACGCGGCGGACAACACGATGATCAACACGCGCTATCCGGGCATCACCTTCACCAACCCCATCGGCGGAAACATTTTCGTCCGCGCCACCGGGGCCGCGCCCTCGTCGCCGAATGTCGCGTCGGTGTTCGCCGCGGGAACGGGGCTGCCGCAGTTCGACGCGCGCAACGGCGCGGTGGACGCCATCCTCGCCGCGCCCGTCGGCAGGGTGAGCATCGACGCGCGGCCAGTGGCGCCGCTGGAATTCCTCACGGCGCTGACCCGCAAACCCTATCTGGAGGCGTATAGCACCAACGGCGCGCTGATCGCCCAGATTTATTACACGGGCGCGCTGCCGACCACCAGCGGCGGGGTCGGGCCGGTCGAAACGATCTCGTTCACTTCCGCCGCGAACGACATCGCGCGGGTGCGCTTCTCCGTGCAGGGCCCGGGCAACACGGGCGCGATTCCTCCCACCTACGGTGTGTTCGACAACCTCCGGCTCGACCGCATCTTCCAGCTGGCGGCCAACGCCACCGGCGGCGGCTCGGTTCGGCCCAGTCCCGATCAAAGCCAGTTTGTCGAGGGCGCGCTGGTGACGTTGAGCGCGGTGGCGCAGGCCGGCTGGAGGTTCAGCCACTGGTCCGGGGATGTTTCCGGCACGGACAACCCGCTTCAGGTGACCATGACATCCAACAAATCCATCGTTGCGAATTTTGTCCCGGCTCTGCCGACGCCGGAGGCGGGGCGCTGTCTGGATTTTAATTCGGGCACTCCTTCGGGCGTGCAACTCTTCGGCGGCGCGCGCGTGGACGCAGGCCGGCTCAAGCTCTACACCGTCGGCCAGCCCGAAGGCTTCGGCATCGCCTACATCGATGATTTCAATGGCGGCGCGCCCGTCGCCGGCTTCCGCGCAATCTTCAAGGCCGCGTTGTTCGGCTCGACGTGCTGCGGCGGCGGTTTCTTGCCGGCGGACGGCTTCAGCTTCAACCTCGTGCCGGCGATCACGGCGCTGGTCAATCCGGGTTACGGCCAGCCCGCCGAGGAAGGATCGGATGAGGGTCTCGCCATCAATTTCGACACCTGGGACAATGGCGGCGGCGAAGCCCCGGCCATCGAAGTGAAATGGCTCGGGCGGGTCATCGCGTCGGCGCCGTTTCAAGCTTCGCAAAGCCCAAACTTCATCACCGACCCCGCCGCCGCCGTGCGCGAGGTCGTCATCAATCTCGATCTCGACGGCACCATCGACGTGAGCTACGGCGGCGTCACGGTAATCAACGACGTGCAGACCCCGTATCTCCCGGCGAGAATCGGCGTGCCCAAATGGGTCTTCGGCGCGCGCGTCGGGGATGCCAACGACAATCATTGGATCGACGACCTGTGCATCAGTACGGTCGCGGGCGGACAGTTCTGCAACGACTTCAACAGCGGTGTGCCGGCCGGCGCGACGCTTTTCGGCGACGCGCGCGTGGACGCCGGACGCCTGAAGCTTTACACCGTGGAACACACGCCCGGCTTCGGCATCGCCTACTTCGATGACTTCAGCAAGGGCCAGTTTGTGAAAGCCTTCCGCGCGACGTTCGAGGCGTCGCTGTTTGGCTCGACCTGCTGCGGCGTGTTTCCGGCGGACGGTTTCAGCTTCAACCTCGTGCCGGCGGCGGGCGTCCTCTCGAATCCCGATTACGGCCAGCCCGCCGAGGAAGGCCTGGAGGAAGGGCTCGCCGTGAACTTCGACACCTGGGACAACGGCCCCTTCATAGAAGCGCCGGCCATCGAAATCAAGTGGCGCGGGCAGATCATCACCAACGCGCCTTTCCAGGCCTCGCAAAGCCCGTTCGGCATCACCGATCCCGACGCCGCCGCGCGCGACGTGATCATCGAGCTGAAGGCCGACGGCAGGATGGACGTGTCCTACGGCGGCACGCTCGTGCTGAACAACGTGCAGACGCCCTACGATCCGGCCGCCATCGGCGCGCCCAAATGGATCATGGGCGCGCGCGTCGGCGGGGCCAATGACAAC
>JBDHQG010000024.1:0-15339 GCA_039806925.1 Limisphaerales bacterium | reverse complement strand
CGGCGATTACATCGGCGTGGAAGTGTTCCTCGAGAAGATCGAGCGCGGCAAGGACCGGGTGGACATTGCCGAACTAACTCCTTCGCACACCACCGAACCTTCGGTCACGGGCGGGTTCATGTTCAAAAAGGACAAGGACAGCGGCGGCGATCTGAACTTCACGGCGGGCGGCGCGAGCCTGAAGCTGCATGAGCCCAAGCCGCGGGACATGCGCGGTGGAACGGTGACCTCCGCCATCACCGCCTGGCCGGGGCCGGGCTACACGCCCAGCGCGAGCAATCAAATGTCCTATCTCGTGAACTACCTCAACGCATTCAACACCGCGATGAGCGCGTCGGACTGGACGACCCGCACGGGCACGAACCATTACTCGCATTACATCGATGTGGATTCGTTCGTGGATTCGCACTGGATCGTCGAGTTCCCAAAGCAAATCGACGGCTACCGCATCAGCAACTTCTTCACCAAGGACCGCAACGGAAAGGTGAAGAACTCGCCGATCTGGGACTGGAACCTCGCGTTCGGCAACGCCGACTACCTCGATGGCGGCAACACCAACAACTGGTATTACGTGGTTCTCAATGACCCCAATGCCCATATATGGCTGAGCCGGCTCGTCGGCCGGGCCGCCCTCCCCAACAGCGGTGGCGATCCGGATTTCATCCAGAAGGTCATCGACCGCTGGGGCACGCTGCGCACCAATGTCTTCAACGGCGAGCGCCTGACGAACCGCATCGACGAGATTGCGCGCGACCTGACCGAAGCCGCGGGCCGCAACTTCACCAAATACAACTATCTCAACACCTATCAGTGGCCGAATCCCCAGGGACCGCCGACGTGGCATGTCGACTACACCCAGCCGACCTACGAGCTGATCATCTCCGAGATGAAGAAATGGACCTACGGTCGTTATCTTTGGATTGATGGCCAGTTCCCCAAGGGCCCGACGCTGACGTTGCCCGAAGGCGATGTTACGGGCGGTTCCTCGCTTGTCATCCTGGCTCCAGCGGGCACGATTTATTACACGCTGGACGGCACGGACCCGCGCGCCAGCCAGTCCAACGGCGCCGTCGCCGCGGGCGCCCAGACCTACAATGGCCCGATTGCGCTCAACGACAACGCCCGCGTGTTCGCCCGCGCGCGTGTGGGCACGGTGTGGAGTCCGCCTGCGATTGCCACCTATGTGGTGCAGCGCCCGCGGCTGGTGGTCACGGAAATCATGTATCATCCGCCGCCGCCGGCGGGCACGAACAACGTGGACGAGGATTTCGAATACCTCGAGCTCCGCAACGTTGGGGCCACTCCGCTGAACGTGAATGGCTGCACCATCAGTGGTGGTGTTGGCTTCACATTCCCGAACCGCGTTGTGGCGGCGGGCGAACGTGTCCTCGTGGTGAAGAACACCGCCGCGTTCAACTCGCGCTATCCCGGCTTGAGCGGCGCGGTGGTCGGTGAATTCACCGGCAACCTCGCCAATAACGGCAACCGCATCAGCTTGAAGGGTCGTTTGCGCGAGCCGATCCTTGACTTCAGCTACGATGATGAATGGTATCCGGTGACCGACGGGTTTGGTTTCTCGCTGGTCATCGTGAATGACAATGCGGCGGCAGACACCTGGAGCCTGGCCTCCAGCTGGCGCCCGAGCGGCGTGCTCAACGGCACCCCCGGCCAGGGCGATGGCGCGGCGCCTTCCATCCCGGAAGTCGTCATCAACGAAATCCTCACTCACAGCGATCCGGCTCCTCCGACCGATACGATTGAGCTTCGCAACCTGAGCGCGGGCAACGCGGACGTCAGCGGCTGGTATCTGACGGATGATTTCCGCTCGCCGAAAAAATTCCGCATTCCGAACGGCACGGTGATTCCGGCGGGCGGCTACGTGACGTTTGACGAATCCGCGTTCAACGCCGGCACACCTGCCGGTGCGAACGTCTCTTTCTCGCTCAGCTCGTTCGGCGAGGAGGTCTACCTCTTCTCGGCCACCACGGCTGGCGAGCTCACCGGCTACGTCCACGGCTTCCAGTTTGGCGCGGCGTTGAGCGGCGTCACCTTTGGACGCCACATCACCAGCCAGGGCGTCGAACGCCTGGTATCCCAGTCCAGCGCCACCCTGGGCGGCGCGAACGCCGGCCCGCTGGTCGGCCCGATCGTGGTCAGCGAGATCATGTACCGTCCGCAGGATGTTCTGGCCAACGGCGCTTATTGGGATGACAGCGAAGATGAGTTCATCGAGCTGCGTAACATCACCGGAGCGCCGGTCAATTTATTTGATCCCGCGCGTCCGACCAACACATGGAAGCTCGAGGCGGGCGTGGAGTTCCGCTTCGCGCCGAACACGACGATTGCGGCGAACGGCTACCTGCTGCTGGTGAACTTCAATCCGGCCACCGAGGCGGCCCAGCTCGCCGCCTTCCGCGCGAAATACGGCGTGGGCGCGGGGGTGTCGATCGTTGGCCCGTACCAGGGCAAGCTCAACAACTCCGGCGAGAAGGTCGCCCTCTATCGTCCGGACGTTCCCGAGACAATCGGCGGCAATGCCGGCGAGATCCCGTGGGTGCTCGTCGATGACGTGACCTATTCCGACCACGCTCCGTGGCCGACCGCCGCCGATGGCCTGGGTCATTCGCTTCAGCGCGTGAACCTCTCGGCTTACGGCAACGATCCTGTGAACTGGGCGGCGGGTGCGCCATCGGCTGCGGCCGCGTATGTGGGCGGCTCCGCGCCCGTGATCTCCGCGCAGCCGTCCGGCCAGACGGTGGGCGACAGCGGCACGGAATCCGCCACCTTCTCCGTCGGCGCGATTGGTGCGGGCCCCATTCGCTATCAATGGCTGTTCAACGGCCAGATACTCAATGGCGCCACCAACAGCACGCTGGTGGTGCAGAACGTCAAAGCCTCGCAGGCCGGTCAGTATTCGGCGTACGCGTTGAATCCATTTGGTGCCGCGCTCAGCTCCCCGGCCACCCTGATCGTGTTGATCGCGCCGAAGATCTTGGCGCAACCCTCTGCCCAACGCATCACTGAAGGCGGCTCCGCCGCGTTCGCCGTGGTCGCCTCGTCGGCCAATCCGCCGGTCACTTATCAGTGGATGAAGAACGGTCAGCCGATTCCGGGCGCCACGGGGCCGACATTCGTTTTGAACAGCGTGACATCCGACGTCGATGACGGCGATTACCACGCGGTCGTCACCGACAGCAACGGCTTCGCGACCACAACCACGGCCCGGCTGACGGTCCTGCTCGCGCCGCAGCTGATAAGCCCGAATCCGCGCCTCGACCTGACGGCCGTGGCTGGTGAGACGGTCACGCTCGGCACGCAGGTGCGCGGTACCAAGCCCATCTGGCTCCAGTGGCGCAAATTCAGCCTCGCGGGCGCCAACCAGGGCCTGATGCGCGGCGGCTTCATCAACACGAACATGGACTTCTTCACGACGAACATCGTGTCGACCAACGCCGTGGGCATCTACACGGTGCAGTTCACGAACATCGCCGGCGGCGGCCTCGGCTCGGGAACGCAACGCACCAACGCCATCCTCACGATTCTCGCGGACTCGAACGGCAACGGCATTCCCGACAACTGGGAAACGGCCTACTTCGGCTCGGCCACCGGCGCGGATCGTGACGCCGACACCGATGGCGACGGCATGAAGAACTGGCAGGAATACATCGCGGGCACGATCCCGACCAACGCCGCGAGCTACTTGAAGGTGGAAACGGTGTCACCCGCCGGCGGAGCGACGATCACCTTCCCCGCCGCGGCCAACCGCACTTACACCATCGAATACAAGGATGGCCTGGATACGCTGATCTGGACGCGCCTTGGTGACATCGTGCCGAAGAACGTGGACTGGACGGCGACGATTACAGATCCGTCGCCCACGACAAACCGCTATTACCGGATTGCGACGCCCCGCCGACAGTAAGCGGAATCATCGCTGAACTTCACTCCCTCTTCCCTGCAAAGGGGAGAGGGATTTTTTGTCCGGGAGAAAAACGGCCGCCGCCGGCTTCGGCCCGCTTGTTACAGCGGCCGGTGATGAATGTGGTTGTGGCAGGCGGCGATGAAGCCGCGGAAGAGCGGGTGCGGTTTGTTCGGCTTGCTGAGAAATTCCGGGTGGAACTGGCTGGCGACGTAGAAGGGATGATCCTTCAGCTCGATGATCTCGACGAGCTTGCCGTCCGGCGACGTGCCGCTGAAGGTCAGCCCCGCCGCCTCGAGCTGCTCGCGGTAGGCGTTGTTGAACTCGTAGCGGTGACGGTGGCGCTCGTTGATCACGAACGCGCCGTAAAGCTGCTGCGCCTTCGTGCCCATCACGAGCTGGCAGGGCTGCGCGCCGAGCCGCATGGTGCCGCCCTTCTTGGAAACTTTCCGCTGCGCGTCGAGCAGCGCGATGACCGGATGCGGCGTGTCGGGATCGAACTCGGTGGAGTGCGCCTTCTCCAGCTTGAGGACGTTGCGCGCAAATTCGATGGACGCGATCTGCATGCCCAGGCACAGGCCCAGGTAAGGCAGCTTGTGCTCGCGGCAATAGCGCGCGGCCTGGATTTTGCCCTCGACCCCGCGTTCGCCGAAGCCGCCGGGCACCAGCACGCCGCCGAGACCTTTCAGCACTTTCTCCGCGCCGAATTTTTCGATCTCCTCGGATTCGATCTTTTCGATTTCCACGCCGCAATCGTTCGCCACGCCGCCGTGAATGATCGCTTCGTAAACCGATTTGTAGGCGTCCTGCAGCTCGATGTATTTGCCGACGACGCCGATGCGGACGCGGTGTTGCGGGGCGATGAGCTTGCGGATGATGTCCTGCCAGTGGCTCATGTCGGCCTGCGGCACGTCGAGGTGCAGATAGCGGCAGACGAGATCATCCATGCGCTCGCGCTGGAGCATGAGCGGAACTTCGTAGATCGAATGCTCGACGTCCTTCTCCTCGATCACGGCTTCGTAAGGAACGTTGCAGAACATCGAGATTTTCTGGCGCAGCTCCTTGTCGAGCGGATGTTCGCAGCGCGCGCAGAGGATGTGCGGGGTGATGCCGATCTCGCGCAGCTTGGCGACGGATTGCTGCGTGGGCTTGGTCTTGAGCTCGCCGGCGGCCTTGATGAACGGCACGTAGGTGACGTGGATGAAGAGCACGTTGCCGTGGCCGGCTTCGAGCGCAAACTCGCGGATGGCTTCGAGGAAGGGCAGCCCCTCGATGTCGCCGGTGGTGCCGCCGATCTCCGTGATGAGCACGTCGGCCTTGCTCTGTTCGGCGATCTGCTGGATGCGATTCTGGATTTCGTCGGTGACATGCGGGATGACCTGCACCGTCTTGCCGAGATACTTTCCTTCGCGCTCATTGTTCAGGACCGTCTGGTAAACCTGGCCGCTGGTCAGGTTGTTCATGCGGCTGAGCTTGGTGCTGGTGAAGCGCTCGTAGTGACCGAGATCAAGATCCGTCTCCGCGCCGTCGTCGAGCACGTACACCTCGCCATGCTGGAAGGGCGACATCGTGCCGGGATCGACGTTGAGATAGGGATCGAACTTCTGGATGGTGACCTTGAGGCCGCGGTTTTCGAGCAAGGTGCCGAGCGCCGCCGCCGTCAGGCCCTTGCCCAGCGAGCTCACCACGCCGCCAGTGACGAAGATGTATTTCATCGGTTCGGTAAAAAATAAATCAGCCGAATGGTTAAATGCCACCAACGGGCGAGGCAGCCCCGATGCACAAACCGTTCGACTGAAATGCGTCAAGACGATCTAGGACGAATCCCGGACGAATGCACGGAGAAAAAACGCCGCCGCGCAAAAAGAGGGGGCGTGAGCGTTACCGGAGTTGCTGCGCGAAACCGTGGCCCAAACCGTCCACGTCTGGCAGCCCAAGTAAGACAGGCTTCCAGCCTGTCCAGACCGGTCAAAACAGGCGTTCACTGGAGGCGGTTTCAGCTGGGCATTTCTGCGGCGTGATTTGCGTTTCGCGATTCCCAAATTCTCCGTACCGTCCGCGGCGGTGCCGGAATTATCCACCATCTTGCCTGCCGCCGTGGGCGTGTTGTTCATCGGCCTGTCGAAGGCGGGTTTCGGCGGCGGGCTGGGCATGTTGACCACGCCGCTCTGCGTCCTTGCGTTTGGCGCGGGCGGACGTGACCCGAGCTTTGCCATCGGTACGTTGCTGCCGCTGTTGTGTGCGGGAGACGCCTTTTCGTTGTATCACTACTGGGGCAAATGGGAGCGGAAGAACATGCTCTACCTGCTGCCTGGCGTATTGGTGGGCGTGGTGATCGGAGTGCAATTGATCGGGAAATTTTCGCCCCGCGAACTGAACATTGCCATCGGGCTGCTCGCGATTTCGTTCGTCATCTTCCAGTTCGTGAAGGCGGCCATCTTTCGCGCGGAAGGAGCCTTCGCGCCGAATCATCGCATCGGGATTCCCTGTGGCCTCGGCGCGGGGGTGACCTCGACATTTGCGCATGGAGCCGGGCCGGTGGTGAGCTTGTTCCTCATCCCGCAGCAGATGCCGAAGGAGATTTACGTGGGCACCACGGCGCTTATTTTTTCGTGGATCAACTGGATTAAAACGCCGTTCTTCATCGCGAACGGCATGGTCACGCGCGAGACATTGCTGACCGGGCTGTGTTATCTGCCGTTGATCCCCGTTGGGGTCTGGGCGGGCGTGTGGTTGAACCGAAAGGTGTCGGAGAAGCTCTTCCTGCGGCTGGTTTACGCGTTCACGTTCGCGACCGGGTTGCAGCTGATCTTCAACTTCGACCTCACGCGATTGTTCAAATAAGCCGCGCCGAATTTCGCTCAACCCGCCTTCGGAATCTGGAGCAGCTCCGGGCTGCGAATGATCTGCGCGCCCGCGTTCCGCATCTCCCCGATCGCGGTGGCCGTTTCGTCCGGCGCGAAATGGAAGGCGCGGCAGGCGTCTTCAATCAGGAAGGTCTTGAAGCCGAGCGAAACCGCGTCGAGCGCCGTCGCCTTCACGCAGTGATTGATGCCGAGGCCGAGCACGAACACTTCCTTCACCTTGCGATCCTTGAGGTACTCGTAGAGCCCCGTGCCGTGCGTCTGGCCCTCGTCGAAGAACGCGCTGTAGCCGTCGATCTCCGCGTCCGTGCCCTTGCGCTGAATCTTGTTCACGCGATTGAGCATCAGGCTGGCGGCCAGTTCTGAACCGCGCGTGCTCTGCACGCAATGCGTCGGCCAGAGCCGCTGCGCGCGCTTCTTGAGCGTCACGATTTCGCCCGGCTGTTTGCCGGCGTGATTCGGCGCGAAACTTTTATGGTTGGCGGGATGCCAGTCCTGCGTGGCGACCACGAGCTTGAAGCAGCCTTCCAGCTGGTTGGCCAGCGGGATGATCGCCTCGCCCTGCGGCACGGGCGCGGCGCCGCCGGTCAGGAAATCGTTCTGCAAATCTACGAGCAACAACACTTTCATTCGGTCCCGACTATAGGCGGGACGCATTCAGACGGGAAGAAGACGTTGTCATATTCACGCTGCGCACGCGTGCAGGCGCGGTCAAATCTTTGCCTGCCACGCCGGCGAAGACAGGATACCGTCACGGCATCTGTTCTGATGAACATCACGATTCCAGAAGACCTGCGGACAATTCTCAGCGCCACGCCGGCGCTGGCGAACGCCTATCTCGTGGGCGGCTGTGTGCGCGATGCGCTGGCCGGCATCGAACACCACGATTTCGACATCGAAGTTTTCGGCGTCGGCTACGAGGAACTCGCCAAGGCGCTGCGGCGTTGGGGACGCACCGATCTGGTCGGGCGCTCCTTCGGCGTGGTGAAGCTCACGACGGCGGGCGGCGTCACTCACGATTTCAGCATCCCGCGGCGCGATTCCAAGGTGGCTCCCGGCCACAAGGGTTTTGAGGTCACGTTCGATCCCGCCATCACCCCGCGCGACGCGGCGGCCCGGCGCGACTTCACCATCAACGCGCTGATGTTCGATCCGCGCCGGAACGAGGTGCTCGATTTCTTTGGCGGCCAGGAAGACTGGCGCGCCCGGCGATTGCGCCACACGAGCGGGGCGTTCATGGAAGATCCGTTGCGTGTGCTGCGCGGGATGCAGTTCGCGGCGCGATTCGATCTGGCCATCGCGCCGGACACGGCCGCGCTGTGCCGCAGCATCAAGGCCAGCTATGGCGAACTCGCGGTCGAGCGCGTGCGCGAGGAATGGTTCAAGTGGGCGGCGAAAAGCGCGGTGCCCTCGCGCGGCCTGCAACTTCTCGTGGCGACGGAATGGATCGAGCACTTCCCGGAAATTCGCGCGCTGATCGGCACGCCGCAGGATTCGGAATGGCACCCGGAGGGCGACGTGTTTGTGCATACCTGCCATTGCCTCGACGCGCTGGTGAAACTGCCCGCGTGGCAGGCGGCGTCGGAGGAGTTGCGCATCGTTTTGTCGCTGGCGGTGCTCGCGCATGATTTCGCGAAGCCGCAGACGACGCATGAGGCGATGCGGGACGGCCGGCTGCGGATCGTCTCGCCGGGACACGAGGAAGCGGGCGGGCCGCTGGCGGAGGCATTCCTGCAACGCATCAACGCGCCGAACGTGATTCGCGAACGCGTGGTGCCGCTGGTGACGAATCACCTCGCGCATTTGCAGGCGGAGAGTGATCGCTCGGTGCGGCGGCTGGCGAAGCGCCTGGAGCCCGCGACGATTGAGGAGTTGATCGTCGTCATCACTGCGGACCAGTTCGGTCGCCCGCCGCGGCCGCAGGAGATTTCGGACGGCGTGCGCGCGCTTCAGTCGCGCTCGAAAGATCTCAAGCTCGAATCCAGCGCGCCGCAGCCCATATTGATGGGGCGTCATCTCCTCGATCTCGGAATGAAGCCCGGACGCGAAATGGGCGCGGTTCTCGACGCGGCTTTCGAAGCGCAGCTCGAAGGAAAATTCTTTGAACTGCCGCAGGCAATGCACTGGCTGGCGACGGAGCCAGGATTGACGTTGCCGGATGAGGTGAGATCGCGCCTGAAAGTTTGAATACGCGGAGGGCCGTTTTGGTTTTGTGTAAAGAGTTTCATCCGCCTGGTTTTCAACCCGCCGAAAGTCCACGGATGCAAGGCCGTCAGGGTCGCTGAATTAACCGGTCGCCCGTTCCGTCAGGGCTGCTAACATAAACCTATGCAAAAGTTGTTTTGGCTGGTGATGGCGTCGTTGGTCGGAGTGTCAGCAATGGCTCAGGCGACGGCGAAGGAGGACTACGAAGTGCGCGCGAAGGAGCTGCCTTCGATTCAGGCGTCTGGCTTCACGGGCGGCGGGCCGTCGAACCAGTTCCCGCGCATCAAAGGGCTCTACAACGGCTTGATCATGCCGTACGAGTTCACCGCGGAGTATTCGGGCTTTTTCGAAATCACCGTGGATTCCGACCGCGACTTCCGAGGCCGGATGATTGTGGGCGACCGCTCGTATCCGTTGCGCGGTCGCTTCACCACGCAGGGGCTGGCCGGCATCGACATCTACCGGCGCGACTGGGACGACTGCCATTGCTTCTACGAACTGCGCCACATCTGGAGCATCGATCTCCAGCTCAATGCCGGCACGGACGAGATCGAAGGCATCGCGGACAACGTCCGGCACGGCTACACGACGAGCCTGTTCGGCTATCGCGGGCACGGCACGCCGGACGGGCTCTCGATTGATGAAGGCCGCTACACGATGCGCCTGCCGGGCAGCGCGGATTCGGCGGTCGCGCCCGGCGGCGAGGGTTACGGCGTGGTGAAGGTCACCTCGCGCAGCAAGGTGCGGATGGTCGGCAAGCTCGCCGATGGCACGGCCTACAGTCGTGGAGCGACCGTCTCCACGAACGGCTGGTGGCCGTTCTATCTGCCGCTGAGCGAGGGACGCGGTGCGTTGATCGGCTGGCTGCGGTTTGCGCTTCATTACGATGGCGACGTGGCGGGCGATTTGTATTGGGTGAAGCCGCGTCTCGACAGCCGGAAGTATTACCCGAACGGTTTCTCCGGAAACGTGGCGGCGATTGGTTCGCGTTACACGATTCCCTCCTCGTCGTCGCTGGCGTTGAACTGGACGAGCGGTGTCTTTTACACGGAGGGCGGGAATCTCGTCGCGCCGGCCGCGAACAACATCACGCTGCTGCCCGGCGGGAAATTGAGCGACGGCGGCGGCGACATCACGAACCTGAAATACAAATTCAGCCGTGGCACGGGCGTCTTCTCGGGGAAGTTCATGCATCCTGACACCGGACGGATGGTGTCGTTCGCGGGAATTCTCGACCAGTTTCAGGCGGTCGGCGGCGGATATTTCACCGGCGTTGACCAGACGGGGCTGGTGCGCCTCCAGGCCAGCCCGTAGTTTGCCCGCCTCAAGTCGGGGTTGATTTGCTCCGTTTGATGCGTGAAAGATCATTCCGTGACGTTCGTGAAACGGAATTCTTAATCGACGAAAGCGCCCATGCAGATTCGACCTGGCATCATCATCGCCGTCATCGCGGTATTCGCTGTTCTCTTTGGCGGACGCCACCTCGGCTTGTTCGGCGGCAAGCCGAAGGAAGTGGCCGTGGAAACCACCCCGGTTGAAACCCGGCCGGCACCCATCGAGATCGAACCTTCGGTGCCGCGCACCGCGGATCGCACGCCGACGCCGGCTGCCAAGCTGCCCCCGACGGCTTCGGTGCCGGCGCAATTGACCGTCCAGCCTCCGGTCGCGCCGGAAGACCCGAATGCAAAGATCGCGGACTGGGAGCAACGAATCGACGACGTGCTCACCGGCCAGGAAGACGAGGCGCTGAAGGCGAAGAAGCTGCTTGATGTCTTCGATCGTCTGCCGGAGGACGGCCAGGTCGAGGCCGCGCAGCACATTTCCAACCTGCTGCCGGACGAGCAATACGCCGAGCTGGGCAAACGCCTGAAGGATCCGAAGACGCCGGAAGCCGTGCTCGAAGTGCTGATGACCGACGTGCTCAACCGCCCGAACCAGTTGAAGCTCGACACGCTTTTTGAAGTCGCGCGCACGCCGAACCATCCCAAGGGCGAGGAGGCCCGCGATGTGCTCGAAGTCTTCCTCGACGACGTGGATTGGGACGCCGTGAAATCCTCCGGCAACTGGGAGCCCGTCCGCACCGAGAAGGACAAATGGCTCAAAGCGAACCCGGATCAGGAGTAGGCAGCCGCTGACGCCGGTCGTGCGTCAGCTCTTCGCGAAAATCCCCTGCTGCGCCGCCATCGCGGCGAAGCTTTTTCCCGCCCTGAGCAGCTCGTCGAAGCTGCCTTGCTCGATAATCGTTCCCTGCGACAACACGAGGATGCGGTCCATGGACGCCAGCGTGGACAGCCGGTGCGCGACGCAGATCACCGTTCGATGTTCCGCCAGCGCGTCGATGGCCGCCTGAACCTCGCCCTCGGATTTTGAATCGAGCGCGGCGGTCGCTTCGTCCAGCACAAGGATCGGTGCATTACGAACAAAAGCCCGCGCGATGGCGATGCGCTGCTTCTGTCCGCCCGACAGCTTCACGCCGCGCTCGCCCACCTGCGTGTCGTAGCCGTGCGGCAGTTGCAGGATGAACTCGTGCGCGAACGCCGCCCTGGCCGCGGCTTCGATCTCCGCCCGCGTCGCACCGGCGCGGCCACAACCGATGTTCTCCGCCACCGTCTGATCGAAGATCACCACGTCCTGGCTCACCAACGCCATCTGATGGCGCAGATCCGCCGTCGTCACATCCCGCAGTTCCACCCCGTCGATCTTCACGCTGCCTTTGACCGGATCGTAAAAACGGAACAACAGGTTCAAAGCGGTGGTCTTGCCGCAGCCGCTCTCGCCAGCGAGGCCAAGGCGGTGTCCACGCGGAATGCGCAGGTTGAAATCGCGCAGCACGGTCTTCTCACCGAAGGCAAACGTCACGTTCTCGAACGCGATCTCCCGCGCAAACTCCGGCAGCTGCTTCGGCTGGAGCGGCTCCTTCACCGAGGGCTGCTCCGCCAGCAAATCTTTCAGGCGCTGCACGCCCACGCCCGCCTGTTCCATGAGGATGTGCAGGCCGGCGAGCTTCTTGATCGGCTGAAACATCATCGCGACGCCGGTGAGGAAGGCCACGAGATCCTTCGGATCGCTTTCCGTCTTGAAGACGTAGAGCAACAGCGCGCAGATGCCGACCACCGCCACGACTTCGATGATGGGATTCACCAGTTCCTTCGCCTGCACGCCCTTCATGCCGGCGTGAACGATGTCGCTCGAGGTTTTGCGGAATCGATTCAGCTGCGCCTGCTCCAGCCCGAACGCCTTCACGATGCGGATGCTGGCGAGCAGTTCCACGAGCTGGCTGGACTGGCTCACGTTGGCCTTCAAGCTCGCCCGCGTGGCGCGACGCGCCTTCTTGCCGAGGACGAACAGCGGAATGAGCAGGGCCGGCAGCAGGATCAGCGCGCAGAACGTCAGCTTCCAGTCGAGCCAGCAAAGGCTGATGAAAACGGTCACGACCGTGAACGATTCCTTGATCACATCCGCGCCGCCCACCCTCATGCAGCGGAGCAGATTCTGCGTGTCCATGTTGATGCGCGTGAGCAGGTCGCCGGTCTTGAAGCTGTTGAAGAAATCGAGCGAGAGCGTGCTGAACTTCGTCATCAGATCCAGCCGCATGTCGCGGATGACCCGTTCGCTCACCCAGCCGATGCAGTAGTTGTTCAGGTAATCCGCGATGGCGCGGATGAAGACGAGCGACGGCAGGAACAGCAGGATGCCGGTGATCTGCCGCCAGTCCAGCGGCTGCTTCGCCCGCGGCAGCCAGGGATCGATCGCGGTCTCCAGCCGCCCGCCATATTCCTCCACCTGCTGGCGCAGCTTGGTGATCTTCTCGGGCAGCTTGACCTTCGCCTCCTTCGCCGCCTCGGGCCTGTCCTTTTCCTTCAGCTCCCAGCGGCCCGCGAGCGTGTGCGCGGCCCACATGAAGCTCGCGTTGGCCATCGCGAAAACGACACCCAACAGGATGCTCGCCACGAGCCGTCCCCAATAGCGACGGAGGTAGGTCCAACTGAATCCGAAAACGACGGCAAGGCTGCTCATGTAATCGCGTCAATAGATTGGAGAACCGCAGTCGAGTCAACGCTGGAGCCGGACGCCCCGGTCGCCGCGCGGTGCGCCCGTTCAAACCCGGCGCGTCCGGTGATCTACCGATTGGCGGGAGGCGGGACCGAACCTACGTTGAAGCGGTCAGTTGAAAAGGGATCAGGGCAGGTGTCAGTTCGGCTTTCGTTGTAATCTGTCCGCACACGCGCGGTCCGTCTGAAAAGCCCGCAGAACGGTTGAGGGCGGGCCGCGCCTTTCGCAACTCCTCATTGAATGCCATCCGCAGTCGTGCTCGTCTGTCTTTGCGACCATTTTGCCTATGACACGATTGCTCCTGCCCATTGCCTTCCTCGGCGCTGTTTGCCAACTCACGCTGCGCGCGGCCCCGGAATGGCCCGAGTGGCGCGGGCCCGGCGGCCAGGGCCACGCGTCCGGCAGCGGCCTGCCCGCGCGCTGGAGCGAGAGCCGGAACGTGACTTGGAAGGCGCCGATCACCGGACGCGGCTGGTCCTCGCCAGTGATCGATGGCGACCAAATCTGGATGACCACGGCGACTGAAACCGAGGCGAGCGCTGAGGATGCCGCGCGTCGTCTGAAAACCAACACCGGTGACCAACCGCTCACGCTGCTGGACAAGGTCGAGTATCGCGCCGTCTGTGTCAGCCGGAAGTCCGGCCAGGTGCTTCACGATCTCCCGCTCTTCACCGAGCGCGAGCCGCAGTGGGTTCACAAGCTGAACAGCTACGCCTCGCCAACCGGCGTCATCGAGCCGGGCCGGTTCTACACGCACTTCGGCGCGTCGGGCACGGTGTGCGTGGATACCAAGTCCGGCAAGCTGCTCTGGCGAAACTCGGACCTGAAGATTCAGCACGAGAACGGCCCCGGCAGCTCGCTGATTCTCTGGCGCGATTTCGTCATCTTCCACATGGACGGCAGCGATCTTCAATACGTCGTCGCGCTCGACAAGCACACCGGCAAGGTCGCGTGGAAGACCGATCGCACCGGCAAGATGCACAGCAATCCGCAGCTCAAGAAATCCTACGCCACGCCGCTCGTGCTCGACATCGACGGCAAGGAAACGCTCGTTTCGCCGGGCGCGAACTGGCTCTACGCCTACGATCCCGCCAACGGCCGCGAGCTCTGGAAGCTCGAATACGGCAACCTCGGCTTCTCGCTCTCGGCGCGTCCGGTGATCGGCCACGGAATGATCTTCCTCAGCACCGGCTTCATGCGGCCCGAGCTGCTGGCGATTCGGTACGGCGGCGGCAAGGAGCCGGGCAACGTGTGGCGTTACGCGAAAGGCGTGCCGACGATGGCGTCGCCGCTCCTTGTCGGTGACGAGCTGTATTTCGTTTCCGACTCGGGCGGCATGTTGACCTGCCTTGACGCGAAGACCGGCAACGAGCATTACCGTGAACGTCTCGGCGGCGAGCACAACGCATCACTGCTCCACGCCGACGGCCGCATCTACATCTCCAGCCGCAACGGCGCGACGGCGGTGATCGAACCTGGTAAAACCTTCAAGCTGATCGCGAAGAACGAACTGCCCGGCCAGACGATGGCGTCCATCGCCATCGCGGACCGCGCCATGTTCCTGCGCACGGATGCCGCGCTGTATCGCATCGAGGAGAAGGAGCCTTCCGCCGCGCCATGAGCTACTTCATTGAGGAATCGTTCCGGCCCGGAGTGCGCCCGTCCTCGGGCGCAGCAACGGCGATCCGCCAGTGGGCTGAAGAACTTCCATCGTTGCTTTCACGCCGACATCTCTGCGCCCGGGGACGGGCGCACTCCGCAGGACAAGCAGCGCATATTGTCGGCATCGTTGCCCTTACTTTTCTCTCATTGCCCGCTTTCACCCAACCGACCGACATCGCGTGGTCCATCGCGCGCGTTCCCGGCGCGTGGGAAACCAACGGCCCGGCCGCGGCGAGCGTCTACGACGGCATCGCGTGGTATCGCGCCTGGCTCAAGCCGCACGACAGCTTCTTCACGCCGCACGAACGCAATCTCTTCGCCGAATCCGTCACGCTGAACATTCGCGGCCTCGCCGATGCGCACGAGGTTTTCGTCAACGGCGCGCGCGTGGGCGCGGGCGGATCATTCCCGACGCGGTTCGCGAGCGGACGCGACGGCAATCATCGGCACAAGATTCCGCCCGGCCTGTTGAAGAAGGGCGAGTGGAACGCGATTGCCGTCCGTGTTTACAACGCGTCCGGCCCCGGCGGCTTTCTCACGGAAGCGCCGTTCGTGATGGATTACTTCAACGAGTGCGTGCTCGTCGGCGAGTGGGAATGGCGGGCCGGCGACGATGCTTCATGGGCTTCGGGCGGC
>JBDHQG010000548.1:0-3528 GCA_039806925.1 Limisphaerales bacterium | reverse complement strand
AACGTTGACCCATTCGCCCTTCGCCGATTCGTCGCTCGCGGCCCATGCTTCGGCGCGGGAATTGTCCGAGTTGGGATCGCGCAATTCGAGGCTCGAACCGCCGCCGCCGGAATACACCGGCCAGTTGCCGCCCGTGAAATAGCTGACCTCGTCCGCGACGTTGCCCGAGGGATCGCGCAGCACCACGCGGTCATCACCGCCGAGGCGCCCGCCGTAATCGCCGACCACCGCGAGATTCGGATAGAGGGCGCGCATGTGCGGCACGTCGTTGGCGACGATGAGATAACCGCCCGCCGGGATCACCTGCCCCGGCGTGAAGAGGTAGCTGATGCCGCCGCGCAATTCCCATCCGCCGAGATCGATGGCGTTGGCGCTCTTGTTGTGGAGCTCCAGCCATTCTTCCGGCGAAGGCTGCGGCACGCCGTTCGTGTCCCGCAGCAAGGCGTGGCTGTGCATGATTTCGTTGATGACGATCTCGGTGCGGAAGTTCACGGCGTTCGCCGCGCCGGGAGTCGCCGCGCTGGCGTTGGCCCACGGACTGGTGATCTGCGGGGCGCGCGCGCGGTTGCGGTTCTTGACCACCGCGCCGTCGATCGCCTTGCCGGTCGCCGTCTGGACGAGGAAGAACTTGTCGCCCGACGCCACGGCGAAGCCGAGGTTCTGCGCGGTGACCGAGAGGTAGGCTCCAGGATTCAACGTCGCAGCCGCGAAGGTGTAGGTATGGTCCGTGGCGCCATCGTGCTGCAACGAGAAGTTCGCCAGCGAAACGGGTTCCGCACCGTAGTTCTGGATCTCGATGAAGAACGGGCTGTTCGTCGCCGCGCCGACTTCGGAGAACGCGAGCGTCGCGGTCGTGCCCTGCACTTCCGGCGTGAAGTAATCGCGGCCCGCCTGCACCGCGGCCGCGTGCGCCGCGACTTCCGCCGCGGACAGCGCCTTGCCCCAGTAGGCGACTTCGTCCAGCGAACCGTTGAAGCCGGCGGGGCCGTTGACCGCCGAATTGCCAATCACGGCAACGGCGCCGTTGTTCGCGGAGAACGCGCCCGCCAGCGTGGTGCTGAACCGCATTGTGCCATCGATGTAGATCGCCTTCACGCCGGTCACCGGGTTGAACGACGCGGCGAGGTGATGCAGCTGGCCGTCCTGCAACTGCGCCAGCGTCGGGCGTCCGGATTGCCCGTCCAGCGGCATGTCGAGCTCGCTGTAAACGCCATTGACCGTGAGGCCGAACGAGAGCACGGGGCCGGCCGCCACCGGCGGATTCGCCTGCGCGTTGTTGCCGTCATTCTGGAAGGCGAGCGAGATGGCGTTGCCGCGGCCCTGCTCGAAGTTCACCGTCACGCCCGCGGCATAATGCGCCGCGACATCGGCCGCGCTGAGCGCGCGATTGTAGAGCGCGACTTCATCGATGGTGTTGTTGCCGTCGGTCGTGTCGCGGTTGTCCTTGCCGATGTAAACCGGGTTCGCGCCGGTGGTGCCCGCCGCCGGCACGTTGCGCGAAATGGTCCCCATCTGATCCGCCACGCCGTTGATGTAGATGACCGCGTTGTCGGCGGTCTTGGTCGGATCCCACGTCGTCACGATGTGATATGTGTTGCCGGCCTGGAGCGCGCTCGCGCTGTTGAGCGAGACGGGGGTGTTGCCGGGACCAAAGTGCGGACGAACCGCACCCACCGTTCCCTGCTGGGGGCCGAGGATGTAGTTCATCATGAAGTAATCGCCGCTCGCCTCGCCATCGCCCACGAGGTTCTGGCAGCAACTCGTCGGCAGCGCGTTGGGCTTCACCCAGTACTCGACCGTGTAACCGCCCGTGCCGATCTTCTCGAAACCGGGAATCAACACCCGATCCGATGCGCCGACGCGGATGGCGTTGTCCGACGGTTCGGAGGGAACGAGGCCCGGCTGGCCCAACTGCACGCCGGCGGTCGCCGTGCCGTTGCGGGCGTTCGCGGTGCTGTCCGCGATGGCCGTGGTGGTGTCGTTCAAGCGCCAGTAGGCGATCGGGCCGCTGGCCTGCACGGCACCCACGTAGTTCGTGGGCGGCGCAGGCACCTTGCCGAAGATCGCCGCCGCGCCCGTGCCGTTCCAGTTCGGCTGCACGACCGCCTCGATGCTCAGGCCGTTCGCAACGGAAAAGTTGTTGCCGACGCCCTGGCCGACATTGACGGAGGCGCTGCTGGTGCCGTTGAAGGAGATGCGCCCGCCGATGCCGCCCGCGGCCCGCGTGGCGCCGGCGCCGAGGGTGCCGTGGTTCTGGCCGGATTGATCGAGCGCGGTGGCGCCGGCTTCATTGAACGTCCAGTAGGAGACGAGACCCGCCGGGGCGACGAAGCCGGTGGCCGTGTTGAAATTCACCGCGCCGGGCGTGCCGCCGGGCTGTTCGCTGGCGGTCCAATTCCGCGCCGCGCCGCTGGCGGAATCCGGATCACGCTTGGCCAGGGAAGCGCCGGAACCATCCGCCGCCACCGGCCATTCGTCTTCGGCCTCATAACTCAGTTCGTCGATGAGCCTCCCGCTGTTGTTGCGCAAGGTCAGTATTTCGCCGTTGTTGCCGAGGCGGCCCGTGAACGGCCCAAGGATGCCGGACAACCCGGTATTGGCGGCAAGCGCGGCGGGCGAGACAGCCACCACCAGATGGCCGCGCCCGCGGATGACCGTGTTCTGGGGAAAGGTGTAGCTGACGGCGCCGCTGATGGACCATTCGGAGATGTCGACGTCCGACGCCAGCAGGTTGCGAAGTTCGATCCACTCCATCGTCGTCTCGTTGGTCGCGGGGTGATACATCACCTCGTTGAAGGCGACGACGGCATCCGCGTGAACCTGTTGTGCGGCGCACGCCGCGAGGAGGGGGAGTGAGAGAAGGAGTTTCTTCATATACATCATCAAGTTGGGCCAGTTCCGATTACACGACACAACGGCACGAGCGGAAGCCACTGAAGCGCAACCGTCGAAATCGTTGACCAAGTGGAATATTTCGAGGTTACAGGTCCGAAACGCAAAATCCAGCACTTAAACCACGCCGGACGGCATCAAAACCACCTTGGGAAAGCGCTGAGCCGGACCCATGCAGTAGAAAATCGCGAACTGAGGTCTGCCGTGCCGGTAGGACAGCGCTTCCAGCCTGTCCACGAGTTCACCAACGCGAACACCAAACGGTTTGGCCAAACGAACGTTCATTTTCCAGTGCCCACCGCCTTGCAGGGCGGGACAGGCAGGATGCCTGTCCTACCTTCTACTGCATCGTTCCGGCTGAGAGCCTGTCTGAGTCGGAACCATGCGGTTGAGTTCCGGGTGGAACGGGCCACCGGCCCGTTCTGTCGGGCGACCCGCCCGACAGCCGCGCGCACGACGCGGATGAACACGGATTCACCCAACGCAGCGGTGCTGCACCCGCACGGACCGCGACCGGTCCCGGTCGCAGCGGGTGGAGGCGGGGTGAGTCGTGGCGGGATTCGAGAGATTCCCTTCGTGGCGACGTGCTGCGAGCCGGGACGGCTCGCGCTCCGCAATCCTTCCCGCCCGACAGCC
>JBDHQG010000547.1:0-3528 GCA_039806925.1 Limisphaerales bacterium | reverse complement strand
AAGTTCTCCAACGCGAACACCAAACGGTTTGACTCAGCGAGCCATCCTTTTTCATTACCTATCGCCTTGCAGTCGGGACAGGCAGGATGCCTGTCCTACCTTCTACTGCATCGTTCCGGCTCAGGCCACCTTGGCGTCGGGCACCGTGTTCGGCACGGGCACCACGTTGGCTTCCTTCGTGGAACGTGAACCCGCCGTTCTTACAATCCGACGCGCGGCGCGATACTCGTTGTAGAAAGCGGACTGCGATTCCTTGAATTGCACGACCAGCTTGTCCAGGCGCTTCTTGAGCACCGTGTCCAGCGCGTCAAACAAATGTTCGAGCTGTCGCGTGGCCGCGCTTATCGCTGCCGCCGTCTGCCGCGGCTTGGTCGCCGCCGCCTGGAACGTTTCAATCCGTTTCTTCAGCGCCGTTAGCTTGGCGGACGTCACCCCGTAGTCGGCGAGCGAATCGAGATTCTCCGTGGCCGCGCTGTGAATGCCCTGACAGCGGGAAACAACCCTGCTGTCGCTTCCTTCAGCCACGTCCGAGCGCGAGAAATCCACCCGTTTCGCCAGTTCCTGATTGGAGCCGGCCACGGCGCACGCATGAAGGGCGGCGGCCGTTTCGTAGGCGACATCAACGAGCACCTGGAACGCCTGCATTTTTTCAGCAGACGCCGCCATGGGGCTGTTCTGTTGGGCTTCGGCGCGGGAGACGATTTGAGCCACCAACGACTCCAGTTTCTCCACCGACTCGGCAAAGGCCGGCAGGGACTGCCAGGCGGATTCATAATTGTTTGCGATGCCCACCGTGGACTGTGCCATCCGAAGCTTCGACGTTTGCAATGAGTTCATGCCACTCGTATCGGCACCCTTTTTCAAAGTCTGAAATCGTTTTGGCTTTTTTTTGAAAAGACAGCGAAGAACCATGACCTGCGCCGCATGACGTCCAAAACTATTTTCACCCCGTCCGTTTTGTCACAAGTGACTGGCAGATTGAATGTTGCGATTGGGATTGGGTTCCACCTGCCGGTGGCTTGACGGATTTTTTGTTAGATCCGGCGGGCAAACCGGCAATGAAACCATTGAAGACGCTTCATAACTGTCACTCTCAAGGGAATGGGATTGCATGGCCAGTCGCCTGGATCAGATTTCAGACTGGGAAGAGCGCGCCAGAAGGGCCGGGTATCGGACGAACATCCTGGCCCGCGACTTGGGCGTGACACGCCAGCAGTTAAACCGCTATGTCCACAGCCATCATGGCATGGCCGCGCATCTGTGGATGGAGCGCCTGAGAACCGAGGAAGCCCGGCGGCTCCGGCAACAGGGCAGGCTCATCAAGCAAATCGCCCTGGAAGTGGGCTTTCGGCATGCAACCCATTTTTCGCGGGCCTTCCGGCGGACCTGTGGAATCCATCCCGGCGACTTGCCCCTGATTCATTGAGCCTCGTGCGATTTCGTGACGGGGTGCGGGCTTCTGCTTGATGCCTTTCGGGAAGGTGTTGAGAGATACGTTGCCAAAACGCTGCGCCCGTCGGAACAGGTGGGGCGCGTCGCTGCGTGCGCGGAGCAACGATTGAACGGAAAGATTCCCCACCACGGATGGACACAGATGAACACGGATGAGAGACACGAATTTCACCAATTGACACGAAGGAGAGGCTTTGAATTCGTGAACATTCGTGTCTGCGTTTCTTCCTCAATCAGTGTTCATCTGTGTCCATCCGTGGTTTCTTCTGCATGGGTCCGGCTCAACTGGAGCCATGCAGTTGGTCCGGGTGGAATGGGCCACCGGCCCGTTCTGTCGGGCGACCCGCCCGACAGCCGTGTGGACGACGCGCGCACTGAATGGTGAACGACCGTTGTGCGTTCTCGGCGGCAGGTTGCCGCCGAGAACGGGCGGGTCGCCCGTTCCCCCCCAGACCAACGGCATCGTCCCGTATAGCGCCTGTCTAAAAATGAGGTGACGGAGTGCGCACGATTGCCGGGCGGGAAAGGTTGCGGAGCGCGAGCCGTCCCGGCTCGCAGCGCGTGGCCCGGGCGACGATCCGCGCAGACTTCCGCGATGCTGGTGCGCTCCGCCCGCTGCGACCGGGGACCGGTCGCGGTCCGTGCGGTTGGCGATGCGCCTTCCGGGTCGCGGAGCGACGGTGTGACGGTAGCCGTGGGCTTTTAGCCCACGGTCTGGCCCATCACATGGGCGCGTCGCGGAGCGACGCTTGCCGGCCCATCCCATTGGATTTCCTTCTCCATCGTCGCTCCGCGACGAAACCGTCCTGCCCCTCCGATCCGTGGACTGAAGTCCACGGCTACCTTCAATGCCTCGCTCCGCGAGGCCAGACGACTGCGCCCCACTTTCCCCGGACCGCGAGCCGTCCCGGCTCGCAGCGCGTGGCCACGAATTGAATCTCTCGAATCCCGCCGCGACTTTCTCTCCGCCTCCACCCACTGCGACCGGGGACCGGTCGCGGTCCGTGCGCCCGACAGAACGGGCCGGTGGCCCGTTCCACCCGGAACTCACCCTGATTCGCCAGGCTCAAGGGGGAATGGAACGGGCCTTGTGACCTCGCCGGCCGGGAAATGTTCCAAAAAGGTCCGAAATGTTCCCGATTGGTCCTTCCTTTTCCTTGTTGGGAGGGAAGTGATTTCCGCAAACTGACTCCCTCAGCTAAAGACCGGTTTGAAATCAAAACTTATGAAAGCAGCATCCCTTCTGATCGTTCCCTTCCTCTGGACGGCTGCCGGGGCTCCCGCGCAGGAGCGCACGCCTTTCACCGTCGTCGAGCGCGGCCCGCACCACCGGGTGTGGCAGCGCGAGGGCGTGCGCGTGCTGCCCAACGGACGGGCCATTACCAACCGCAGCTCCGTGGTCGAGCTGGAGACCGGGATGCACCGTCTGCAGGACGGGCAATGGGTGGAGAGCAAGGAGGAGATCGAGCTGTTCCAGAATGGCGCCATCGCCCGCCACGGCCCGATTCAGATCATCTTCGAGCCGAACATCAACACCCGCGGCGCCATCGACCTGCTCACGGCGGACAACCTGCGATTGCGCAGCCATGTGATCGGGCTGGGCCTGTTCGATCCTTCGACCGGCAACAGCGAGCTCATTGCGGAGGTGAAGGATTCCATCGGGGAGCTCCAGCCGCCCAACGAGATCTTTTATCGGGACGCCTTCAATGGCGTGGCGGCTGACCTTCGTTACACGTCTCGAAAGAGCGGGTTTGAGCAGGACGTCATCATCAGGGAAACGGTCGAATTACCCCCTGGCTATGACCCGGCGACGACGGTGATGGAAGTGTGGACGGAGTTCATTGAAGCTCCAGTTCCTCAAAAAATCATCAACGTGCGCGGGCGCGCTCAGGATGAAACCCTGGATTTTGGGGCCATGCGCATAGGCTTGGGGAAAGCCTTCGTGCTGGGTGAGGACCGGACGGGTGCAAACACCGTTCCGATCACCAAGAAATGGATGACCCTGGAAGGCCGGACTTTCCTCATCGAGGCGGTTGAATTTCGGGCCGTCAGCGAGCGTTTGCAGGATTTGCCGGC
>JBDHQG010000546.1:0-3535 GCA_039806925.1 Limisphaerales bacterium | reverse complement strand
CGACGAGGCCGGCGCTGTAGAGATCCTCGGTGGCCGCGTGCGCCGGCAGCGTCATGGCCAGGCGGCCGACGACGGTGCGCACGAGCGGGAGGTATTGGTGGACGAGCTGGTCCTCGATTTTGCTGCCGGGCCGGGACTTCGCGTAACGTTTCCAGAGCTTGGCCGGATCGACCCGTTGCTCCTCGGGTGTTTGAACGGCTTCGGTGCGGCAGAGAGTGGCGCCTGTCATTTGCTTGTGGAGTTAGACGGATTGGAAGCGGCTTGTTTTTTGAGGGCGGCCTGGCGTTCCTGAAACGATTCTTGAAGGCACTTGATCCAGAGCCGGCCCCACCAGCGAAGTAAAATCCCGGCCACCAGCGCCGCCACCGCGGACCGCCAGATCATCGCAGGCCATGAACTGCCCTGCGCCCAGCTGAAGGAGATGCCAATGGCGAACCCGATGACACCGCCGAGGACCATGATTAACTTCATAGTTCACGAACATCGAAAGGGACTTAGCAGGTGCTTTGCCAGCGCCCGCGGGCCATCCGCGGGGCGCGGCCAAAGCCCGGATTTACGCGGGGAATTGACGCGTGAGAATCCGCTCGGGCGTCGCGGGAAGAAAATCCCCCGGAACATTCTGCGCCGAGCTCAGGAAACGCACCGGATAATTTGTGCCGAGTACCACGTTCCAGATTTTTCCCCAGCGCGGCTCCTCGTCGAGGTGGGTCAAGACAAGATCATCCACCGGCAGCGCGGCGAAGGCGCGCACCTGCGCCAGCAACAGCGGCACTTCGTACGCGGCGTTGAGCACCAGGTGCACGCGGCCCGGGCCGAGACCCTCGATGATTTTCTTCATCTCGTGAATCGCGCTCGAATTGCGCCAGTCCACGCCCGGCAAATCCACGAAGCACAGATCCGCGTCGGGCGGCACGCCATCGCTCCAGGTGCGCTCCGCCGGCACGCCGAGAATTTCGCAGTAAACACTCAGCGCCTCCGCGGTGTTCGCGGTCGAGCCATCCAGACGCCACACATGGGCGGAACGGCCTTCGATCAGCCGCGCCTGGGCGAGCCATTTGCAGATGCACGTCGTCTTGCCCGCGCCGGCTGGTCCCACCAGCACATGCAGGCCGCGGTCGGATTTGCCGGGCTCCGGCAGATGACGCCACAAGCCGGTCAACGCCGAGCGCGCCATCACCAGTTCTTCCGCGAGGGATTCCGGCGGGATGTCGCCGTGCGCCGACAGCAGGCGCTCCATCACGCGCTGCGCGTGAACCGGCATCAGGCCGGAGGATTCCAGCACTTCACCGACGCGCCACGTCGGGACGCCGGCGTTGCGCGCGCCGCTTCTTCGCGTGGCCTGCGTCAAGCCTTTCGGAGAGTCCGCCACCGCGCCGGCGTTGGCGGCGGCCAGCTGCTGGCGGATGGCCGCCAGTTCCTGCTTGAGCTCGCTCAACGGATCCGCCGCCGGGGCCGCCGCCGCGTCCGGCTTGTAGGCCAGCACTTCGATGCGCGGGCTTTTCCAAAGTTTCGCCAGGCCGTCGGCGGGCAACTGGCGGACGTTGACCACCACGGCGTCCGGACCCAGTTTCGCGCGAATCTGCGCCACGGCGTCCGGCGCGGACTCGGCGATGAACGGGATGACCTGGACCGGCGGATTCTGCGTGGGGGCTTTCATGAGGCAAGTTGAAGGTTACGAGTGGCAGGTTGCAGGTTGTTGAAACTTGGAACTTTGAACATTCAACCTGCAACGTTGAGTGTTCGTGTCCGCTGCCCTGCAATCCGTGTTCATCGGTGTGTGTCCGTGGTTGAAAATCATTCGGTGGAGCCAATCACGGCGGCGTTCTGGATTTCCACGCGCGGGGGAATCTCCGCGAAGGAGAGCACGGCGAGATCGGAGAAGGTGGTTTCAAAGAAGCGGCGGAAGGGCAGGCGCAGGTGCGGCGCGGTGAGGAGGACGGGCGGCAGTCCCTCGGCGAGCATCTTTTGCACGCGCTGGGAGAGGCGTTCCATGACGTGGCGGGCGAGGTCCGGCTCCATCATCAGGGAGATTTCCGTGGGGGTGTGGCGCACGCCCTGGGCGATTTGTTGTTCGAGCTTCGGGTCGAGGGTGATCACGCGCAGCTTGCCGGCTTCGTCCTGGTAGCCCTTGGTGATTTGCGCGCCGAGGGCGCGGCGGGCGAATTCGGAGAGCTCGTCCGGGTTTTTCGTGGCGTGGGCGTGGTCGCTGACTTTTTCGAGGATGCCGGCGAGGTTGCGCACGGAGACGCCTTCGGCGAGGAGGTTTTGCAGCACGCGCTGGACCTGGCCGACGGTAAGTTGCGCCGGGATGAGCTCGGTGACCACGGTGGGATGGGTGGTCTTCAAATGGTCGAGCAGGAGCTGCACGTCCTGCCGGCTGAGGATTTCGTGGCAGCTGCGTTTCACGGTTTCCGTGAGGTGGGTGACGAGGACGGAGGCGGCATCCACGACGGTGTAGCCGCTGATCTCGGCGTTCTTGCGTTCGACGTCGTTGACCCAGGTGGCGGGGAGTTTGAAGACGGGCTCGACGGTGGGCACGCCCTTGAGGGTGACCTTGCTGTTGGTGGCGTTCATGGCGAGCCAGTGGCCGGGCATGAGTTCGCCCTGGGCCACGGGCTGGCCCTTGAGGAGGAAGCGGTATTGGTTGGGTTCGAGCTGGAGGTTGTCGCGCAGGCGGATGGGCGGCACGATGACGCCCATCTCCTGCACGAAGGTCTTGCGCACGCCGGTGACGCGGTCGAGGAGGTCGCCGCCCTTGTTGCGGTCGGCCAGGCCGACGAGGCCGTAGCCGAGCTCGATTTGCAGCGCGTCGATGTTGAGGAGGGTTTCGAGCTTGTCGCCGGGGCCGCCGCTCCCGCTGTCGGCCTTCGCGCCGGGCTGGCCCGCGCCGGCGCCGCCCACTCCGGCGGGAGCGGCGGCGGCCGATGGATCGATCTTCACGCCTTCGTTGATGGCCGCGAGAACGGCCTTTTCATCGCGCAATGAGCGGGCGAGCACGCCGGTGATTCCCGCGAGGACGAGGAACGGAAAGATCGGCAGGCCGGGCACGAGGGCGAACACGATCAACATGCCGGTGAGGATGGTCATCGCGCGCGGGAAGAGGAGGAGCTGTTTGCTCAGCTCGGTGCCGAGGGCGTCCTTGGTGGCGGCACGGGTGACGAGGATGCCGGCGGCGGTGGAGGTGATGAGCGCGGGGATCTGCGAGACGAGGCCGTCGCCGATGGAGAGGAGGGTGAAGCGCTGGAGTGAATCCGGCACGCTCATGCCTTTTTGCATGATGCCGATGGCGAAGCCGCCAATGATGTTGATGAGGGTGATGAGGACGGCGGCCACGGCGTCGCCGCGGACGAATTTGCTGGCGCCGTCCATCGCGCCGTAGAAGTCGGCCTCCTGCTCGACTTTCCTGCGGCGTTCGCGGGCCTGGGTTTCGTTGATGATGCCGGCGTTGAGCTCGGCGTCGATGGCCATTTGTTTGCCGGGCATGGCGTCGAGGGTGAAGCGCGCGGCGACTTCGGCGATGCGGCCGGCGCCCTTG
>JBDHQG010000545.1:0-3550 GCA_039806925.1 Limisphaerales bacterium | reverse complement strand
GGTCAACGCGAGCTTGGGCGTTTCCTTGCCAATGGTCGCCGCGTGCCACGCACCCGCGCCGTGACCGGACTTGATCAGAACGTACGCATCAACAAGCACCTTTGGGAACTCGCTCGGCGTCTCGCCGCAGGTGAGACGCTGACCTTGGCCGAGTAGCCCACACGGGCGCTCCCGCTTGCGGGCGGGAGCGCCCACTTTCTTCCTCACGATATGAACTCTGCATTCCTCGTTTCGACCGCGGCACCGGCATTGCCGGAGCGCATCGTCACCGACTGGCGGCGATTCTCGTCCGGCCTCTGGCGTTTGCCCGAGGGCGACATTCAAGCGGCCTACTGCGCCGACATTTTCCCGAAGGTGAAAGTGTTCATGCACGCGGGCCGGTTGTTCACCAACTGCGGCGGACATTTCTCTGGCCCGATCCGTGCCGCGATGGATTGCTACCCGCTGATTCCCGCCGACGAGTATCGCGGGCCTGAGCCGCGCCGCTACTCCTACGAAGGCTGCGATGCCGCGTATCAGGGCGAAGTGTTCAAGCTCGGCCCAAAGGTCATCGTCGAGGCGTCAGACCCGACGGTTGATGAGTGGCGGCGACTGTTCCGCGTACTCTACGCCGATGGCGGGATGTTCGCGCATGGCGTCACTTACCTCGAATTCCTCGACCAACGGCTTTCGCCCAAGTCAGAGAACGAACGCGCCGCCCATTTCAAGGAACTCGCCGAGTGCGGCTCAGGCTCGATGCCGCGCACCCAAGCCGAGATGCGCCAACTACTCGACGGCGACGAAGCGACCTCGGCGCGTCCGGCAATTCAACAACTCGACTTCACGCTATGACGACGATCACCAAGACCGTGCGTCGCGTGACGCAGGAAACCTACGGCTACGGGCGCAACGCGCGAAAGCTCGTGGTCGCGTTCGAGAAGGGCGACCTCATCACCATCCGTGAGCAGGGCCGACGCACCAAGCACACGGCCAGGCTCTATGATGTTCTCTGGTGGATGCTGAGATGCCAGGCGGACAAGGCCCGCATGGAGAAGTTGCGCGAGCGCAAGGCGAGGAAGGCCGCTCGACTCGCGGAACGCCGTCAACGCTCCGCCGAGCGGCGCTTGTTCCGGCACAATCCGCGCGAGGAGGCGAGCGTATGAAACCCGCAAGCTTCCGACCGGCGACCGGGATGCACGTCATCACGGCATCCAACCTTGATGGCCTGCTCACACACCGCACCGAAACCGAAGACCTCTGTTTCTGGCCGTGCCCGTATGGACACAACGAAGTCGTGTTCGAGGGTTTCGTGAAATGCGAAGGAGGATTGCGCCATCTGGTTCACCGCTACCAACGCGCGACGATCCACGGCGCGGCACTCGATACGGTTCAGCACGGCGCATTCTCCCCGCGCCCTTATCAACTCGCGCAACCGTGCGACGGCTCGATTACTTCGGGCGCCCTCGCTCTGTTTGCCCGCTGGTGCGAAGCAGCCGGCCATTGCCCGACGCAGTTCTACCGTCGGGCATACGACCGCGAGCACGCCCCCGATTGGGCCGAGACGGTCGGCTCCGCCGAGTGGCAGGGCGTCGAGTATCCAGCCGAGTGGGGCGCAACTGAAGTGGCCGGGTTGCTGGCTTCGCTCCACGCCGTCAACAATCACAGCCTTGCTGCCATCGTCGCCGAATCCACGAGCCATTGACCAGCGCCCACCCGCCCGTCCCTGCAATCGGGGAGGAGTGCGAAAAATGCTCCTTCAAGCCATTTGCAAAACCCTCCGATAAACCCCTCGGCCACAAGGCTGGGAAAGATATAGTTGAACAACTCCCCGGCCTCGGGCATCTATTAGCCGTGCGGACGATCAGAATAGCAATGGTTTCGCTGGTGGCACTCACCTGGGTGCTGCTGACTTCCCATTGCAAGATCGAAGCCATGCCCGGCTTCGAGTTCCTCCGCTGCGCGACCGACATTCACGCGCCTGCCGAATCCGAAAGCGGCGGCGACCCCTGCAAAGATGTTGGCTGTTGTTCGATTGAATCCGCGCAATACCACGCTCCACGGCTGCACGAACTCGCACCGGTTGTCGTGCTTGCCATTGTTCCGGCGGACAATTTCGGTGTCGTCGAGCAGTCACTTCTCGAGGAAGTCTGCCTCGGCATTCTCACCGCCGCCCCGCCAGAGCTACCAACATCCTGGCAGTTCCTCTCCCGCACGGCGCTTCCTGTCCGTGCTCCTTCTCTCGCTTCGTAATTAGTCCTCGCTTCCGCTGAGGGCTATTCCCGTTTCCACAGGCGCTTCGTCGCGCCCGCGTGTCTCGATCTGTCGTGGTTTGCCGTGTCCGTGTTTGACCGTTTTTCAAATTATGAAGCTGAAAAATCCCTTGAAGTGGCGTCGCCAATTCGCCGTGGCAACGCTCGCCGTAACCCTGACCGCGCCCGTCGCGTGGGCGCAGGAATCAACCTCTACCACCAACGTCCCGCCCGGCGGGTCGCACACGCTCGGCGCGCTCGTGGCCGAGGCGCTGGAAAAGAATCCCGAACTCAAGTTCTACGAGGCGGAAATCACCGCCGCGAAGGCCGGGCGCAAAACCGCCGGGCTGCTCGGCAATCCACAGCTCAGTGGCGACGTAGGACACAACGCTCAGAAGTTTGGTGGCCTGTCCGCCGAAGGCGTCGCCTGGTCCGTGTCCGTCGTCCAGCCGTTCGAGTGGCCGGGCCGCATCGGGTTGCGCAAAGCCATCGCCAATCACGACATCGAACTCGCCCAACTCGGCTACGAGCGGTTCAAGATCGCGCTGGCGGGCCGGGTGCGGACGCTGGCCTACGGTCTGTTCGCCGCGCAGGAGAAATCCGCCGCCGCGACCGAAGTGGCCGAGCGGTTCAAGGCGTTGCGTGAAGTGTTGGTGCAACGCGACCCCGCCGGACTGACGCCGCTGCTGGAAACGCGCGTAATCGAGGCGACCGAGTTGAACGCGCAACGCAAGGCCAGCGAAGCGGCGTTGGCCACGCAAGCGGCGTTGCTGGAGTTGAACCAGCTTCGCGGCGTCGCGCCGGACACGCGCCTTTCCGTGAGCCAGACGCAGCTTGCATTCCGTCCGCCCGAGGAAAAGAGCGCGTTGCTGACGCTGGCCCGCACGAACAATTTCGAGTTGAAGGTCCGCGCGGTCGAACTGGCCCAGCAGGGCTTCCGCGTGGATCTCGCCCGGAACGAGCGCTACCCGACCATCAGCGTTGGGCCAAGCTACTCGGAACAAAAGGCAGGCTCGGAGGAGCAGCGGATTATTGGCGTGGGCATTTCGCTGCCGCTGCCGCTGTGGAATCGAAACAAGGGCAACATCGAAGCCGCCGCCGCGCGGCAGATGCAGGCGGAAGTTTCGCTCACCGTCACCGAACGCGAGCTTCAGCGAAAGGTTGTTGAGGCTGCGCTGACCTACGGGACGAAGCTGCGCGAAATGGCGAGGTGGCGGCCCGACTCGGTGCAGCACTTCAAGGAAGCCGCCGAAGTAGCCGACCGCCATTACCGCCTCGGCGCAGTGCCGATCTCCACCTACGTCGAATTGCAGAAGCAATAC
>JBDHQG010000544.1:0-3552 GCA_039806925.1 Limisphaerales bacterium | reverse complement strand
GCAGATGCAGCGCGGTGCCAAGCGCGAGGCACACGGCGGAGGCGAGCAGCAGGCGCTTGAGCTTGGTCTTGTGCGGCAGATCGCTCTTGAGCCATCCGCCGGCGAGCAGGCCGAGCAGCAGCGCGCCGAGCGTGGGAATGAAGCTGAGCGTGAGGTAGCCACCGCCGTTCGCCACGAACTCTTTCGCGCGCGGGAAGAGGTTCAGGAACCATTGGTCGAACGCCAAGCCGAGGTTGCCGTTCTTGTTCCAGTGCGCCGCGAAGCCGCTGGCGTGATGCGCCCAGTCCGGCGGCACGCCGACCTTCGCGTAGTCGAAGTCCGGCCCGGCCACTGGATACAGCGCCCACGCTAGCCAGTAGCCGAAGAGCACGATGACGAGCGCGCCGAATTGCACGCGCGGCTTGCTGAGGCCAAGCACGAAGAGGAACGGATAGCCGAGGCCGATTTGCGTGAGCGTGTCCTCGAAGGTCCAGTTCGTTTGCGGGCGGCCGACGGAGCGCAGGAAGACGCCGAGCAGGATCAAGATCAGCGAGCGCCAGAGCGCGTGGCCGGTCATGGCGAAGGCGGATTGCCCACGTGCCGCGCGGCTGGCGATGGAGAACGGCAGCGCCACGCCGACGAGGAACGAGAACGAGGGTTGAATCATGTCGTGCAGCGAGCAGCCGACCCACTCGACGTGGCTGGTGTGGAAGTCGAGGAACTTCCAGAACGCGCTGTCCGGAAACGCCGACGCGATGCGCCCAACGTGCAGCACCTCGGCCATCATCAGGAACATGACGAAGCCGCGATAGGCGTCCATCGAGGTGAGACGGGCGGGCGGGGTGGTGGGAGAGTGGGTGCTCATGGGAAGTTAAGGGCGCGGGAGAAGTAAAACGCTGACAGGCGACATCCAGCGTGCTGCCGGCATCTTGCCGGCAATCGGACGCGCCCCTGCCGACAAGATGCCGGCAGCACGTCAAAGGCACGGAGACGGTTCATCGCAGCCCTCCTTGTTTTCGCGTCACGCGTTTCGCGAAGCTCTCCACGCGGATGACGCCGCGCTTGTGCAGGCCGCGCGCGATGACTTCGTGCTCGTCTCGCGCTTCGACGTGAAAAGTAATGCTCGTGCCTTCGGAGGCGATGACGCGGGCGAGACAGGTGACGTCCGCACCGAGCGGCGTGGGAGCGAGGTGACGAATTTCAATCTCCGCGCCGACCGTGCGCTCGTTCGCGTCGAGAAACGGATACATCGCTTCGCGCGCGGTGCGTTCGAGGAGGCCGATGAGCCGTGGCGTGCTCAGCACGGCGGGCATGCCGTCCGTGGCGAAGTCGATGACGTGCTCCTGCGCGACGGTGAATTTCAGCTCGCCGGTGATGCCGGGTCTCGGACGGGATTTCATTGGGCGGATTTGAGCAGCGCAGCGCGCGAAGGACAAACTCGAAATCATCCCGCACCCGGGCCGCATCAGGACACTCCCCCGGCTCGCAGCGCGTCGCCCGGACAACAGCGCCATCGAATTTCCGCGTTGCTTTTGCGTTTCAACCGCAGCGACCGGAGCCCGTATCACACGATACGGGCATTATCGGCAATACGTCTCTCAGCCGGACGATGCAGTGGGAAGCCGCGAACTTCAGCGGGCTCGTCAGGTAGAGACAGGCTTCCAGTCTGTCGCGAAGTTCTTCCGTGCGAGCACCAAACGGTCGGGCTCAGCGATTCCTCATTTCCTATTGCCCGCCGCCCAGCCGTGCGGGTCAGGCAAGATACCTGACCTACTTCCGGTTGCATCATTCCAGAGTCAGAGCCCAACCTCCCGACGTCAAGGCCAGACGCAGCGGTAGATTCGCACTTGCGCCCCGGGCAGGATTTCAGATGGGTCGGCAAATTCCGCGGTCCCCGCCGGCCCGGCTGTCGCCGTTCCAATCGCGCTCCACGGGCCGAAGTTTTCAGCCGCCTCGATCCGGTAGGTCCGCCCCGCGACTCCTTCCAGCCCGAGCCGCATGTGGCCGTCCGCTCCCACGGCTGAGGACGTAATCCTCGCTCCGCCCAGGCTGGTCGTAATCCACCCGGATAGGAGGGCAATGGAATTGGTGTCCAACACCGACGTGCCCAGCGGCGGCATGTGGCGTGCGCCGAGCGAGGCGACACGGTTGTAGATCATGGAATCCCCCAGACTCCCCGGACGAATCGCGCGGCTGCCGGGGTTGCCCAAATCACTGATGAGCGCGCCATTGATCAACCCGGCAGCGGCCCAGGGCGTGTGCAGGCGGCCATCCCAATAACCGTGCCCCGTGCCGCCCGGTCGGTGGCAATAGGAACAATTCGCGCCCAGATACGAGCGAACCCGCAAATCAATCGGTGCCGCGGCATTCGTCGCCTGTGCGTACGCGAGGAATCCGGTGGTCGGGCCGACCGGCGCCGAGAAATATCCCATCTGGCCCAGCCACGAAATTTGGTTCACCGGCACGCCACCGTCGTCGCGGAGGCGATTGAGCTGGTGCGTGTTGAATCCCGCCGCGAAGCCGCCGGCGCCGGTGTGGCACGCGAGGCATTCCGAGCGGCCCGGATAGCGCCACACCTGGTTGCGGGCGGTGTTGCCCTCGCGAATGATGATCGTCTCGTCCATGCCGCCCTCGGCCACCAGCGTCGCGTCGGTCTGCGCCGCGTTCCATTTGTAGGTGAGGCCGTAGACACCGGAGGCATTCTTCACGAGGAACCGCGTCTCCAGCCGCCGCGCCGACGAGGGAACGCCGTTTGTCAGTTCGAGATCGAAATGTTTGATCCACACCGTGCCCGCCGGAAATGCCCAGTTGCCGTCGGCGCTGAAGCCGATGGTTTGGTTCAACTGCGGCACCGAGAACCAACGGCGCTTCCTCGCGTTGTCCGACCAGAACGGAACATTGATGTCATAATCCACCACGCCCGCGACCGGCGTGAGCGCCGCCAGATTCTGAAAGGCGCCCGTGTCCGAGAGCCGGGCGGGCAGTCCCATCGCGGAGGTGTTGCGCACGAGACGCTGGATTGGCCCCCACCAGGGCTGGCCAAGAATGACGTCTCCATTCGACGGATCCCGGCCAAACGCCGCCACTCCCACCAGGCCGGCCAGCCGCCGCACGTCGGTCGCGATCGCCCCGTCGTATTGGAGGGACCAGATGTTTCCGGAAACGTAATCGCCGAAGATGTAGCTCCCTTGCAGCTCCGGAATTCGCGGGCCGCGATACACCACGCCGCCCACGACTGACATTCCCTCAAGCTCGCCGGAGCCATGCCCGTATTCCCAGGCTGGCGGCGCGAAGGCAACCCCGGCCGGTTGATTGATCTGGGTGAGCATCGTTCCTTCCCGATAATTCCAGCCGTAATTGCCGCCGCGGACAACCACGTTCACCTCTTCCCGTTCTCCTTCACCCACGTCGCCGCAGAACAGGCGCCCGTTCAGCGGATCGAAACTGAACCGCCACGGATTCCTCATGCCCACCGCCCAAAACTCCGTCCGCACCAGGGCCGGATTCACGACCGCGCCGTTGAACGTGGTGGCGCCCACAAACGGATTGTCGGGAGGAATGGCGTAGTGGGAC
>JBDHQG010000543.1:0-3554 GCA_039806925.1 Limisphaerales bacterium | reverse complement strand
CAACGACGGTGGCTGTCGAATACAACGACAAAGGCGGGAATATTTGGATTCTCCGTTCTCATTAGCACCCGGCTTCAGCCGGGTGAACAAGGGCGGAAGACTTCACCGTAGCCGCTTCAGTGGCTTGTTCATTCCGGAAAGCTGTTGAAACAGCTTTTCCGTTCGGACACGCCCAAACACCCGGCTGAAGCCGGGTGCTAATGAGAAGCCCACCATGTACATGCCCTCTCACAACCCCCGATAAATCTCCGCCACGCGCTCCAGGTCCACGCCGGCGGGCTGGCTGTCCAGCACCCACTTGAAATCCTCTTTCGCGCCCGCGGTGTTCCCGCTCTGCATGCGGAACCGCGCGCGGCTCAGCCGATCCATCGCGCCATCCGGCGCCAGCGCGAGAATCGTATCCAAATAACGCAGCGAGTCCGTGGCCGAATCCTCCGTCCGCACGCCGCCGAGCAGATTGCGCAACATCCGCACGATGATCTCCCGCTTCGTCGCCGCGCGGAAATCCGCCTCGCGAAACCCTTCGCCCGTCGCCTCCAGCACCCGTTCCTGCGCGTTGCTGCGGCTGATCATCCGCCCGCCGTTGAACGGATCGATGATCTGCTCCGTCCCCTCCGGCGGCGCGTAGCGCACCATGAAATGCCCCGGCAACGGCAATCCGCTCACGCCCTTCAGCCCGATGCGCTGCGCGAGTTCGAGAAACAAAATCGACAACGTGATCGGCAGACCCTCGCGGTCATCCAGCACCTGGTTCATGTAACTGTTCGCGCGGCTGTAGTAATCGCTGCGGCTCCCGTGAAAGCCGTTCTCGGTAAACAAATAGTCCTTCAACGCCGCCAGCTTCACGCCGGGCTCCGCGTCCTGCGCGAACTTCCCGTTCACCTCGCGCGCCATGTCCGCGACCTGTTGCCGGTACGGCTCAATGTCCAGCTCCGCATTGTCCAACCGCGCGATGAGCAACGCCGCGTGAAACAAATCAATCTTCTCCTCCGGCTCCGACAGCGCCTTCACCAGCTCCACACACACCGTCTCGCCGTGCAACTCCGCCGCGCGCCGACGCAGCTCCCGCGCCTCGCGTTCCAGTTCCCGCGCGCGCTCCTTCAATTCACCCGCCTTCGAGATCTCTCCGCTCGCCGCGTGGCTCGCAAGATTCGTCCCCGTGCGGAAGTTGCGGAACTCCGCCTTCGTGTCGCGGAACTTCGCCAGCCCCACACGACCCTCCTTCAGCCCATCGTCCGCAGACTCCGTCACGAGCTGGTCGTTCACGTAGCACAAGATGCGCTCCGCCTCCACGCGCACGCGCAGGCTGTTCCACGCGCCCGGCTGATAATGCTCCGTCGGCACCTGCTTGAGAATGTTCCACGAATAAACACTCGGCCCGTCGAAGCGCGTGAGCCGGAGCTGACCCGCGCTCGGATAAAACCCGTAATGCCGGTCGCCGCCGTCCGACGCGAACACCAATCCCGCCGCGCCGCTCTCGTCATCCAGCCGCACATCCACCGCGATTTCGTACGGCCGCTCCGGCACCGCCCGCTGCGCGAGACACAACGCCCGCCCGCCGAAACTTTGCCCCGCGCCTTCCACCTGAATCCGCCCCGCGCGCTGACTCCACCGCGCGCCGAACACCGTCTGCCAGTCGCGCGCGTTTAGCGCCCCAATCGTCAGCCAGCGCGAGATCGGGATCGGATTCGGCTTCTCCAGCAACGCCGTGAGCAGTTTCGACGGCATCGCGAAACCGAGATTCGCCGTCACCGCCGACTTCAACGTCAGCACGCCCTGCACGCGCCCCTTCAAGTCCAGCAACGGCCCGCCGCTGTTCCCCGGCTCAATCGGAATCGCCACCTGCAACATCTCGTTCCCCTCCACCTCGCGCCGCGCCGAGAGCACGCCCTGCACCACGCTATGCTTCAGCCCCACGGGATTCCCCAGCGCGATCACCGCCGCGCCCTGCTTCAACGCATCCGAATCGCCGACCGCCAGTGCCGGCAACCGCTCGCCCTTCACGCGGATGATCGCCAGGTCAAACTTCCGGTCCCACGCGTGAACCTCCGTCACCTCGCGCTGCGAGCCATCCGGGAACTGCACCGCGATCGGACGCGCCTCGCCGATGACATGCAGGCTCGTCGCGATCAAACCATCCGGGGAAATCACGAAGCCCGCGCCCACGCCATCCTCCCTCCCGTCGCGCCCGAAATGCTGAATCACCACCACCGACTTCATCGCCGCCGCCGTCAGCGCCTCGATGGACGCCGCCGCCTTCGCCTCCGCTGTGGTGGAACCTTTCTCCTTCGCCGCCGCCTTCGGCTGCGCCGCGCGCTGTCCGACCGCAGAACCCGCCGTCAACACACCCGCCACCAATCCCACGATGAATCCCGTCCGAATCAATCGCATAAGCCAGACAATGTGCCGTCGCCAACGGGAACGCAAGGTAGGGCGTGGCGCTCCGCGCCCGCCGCGAGCGCACCGCCCGCGTCCGAACCCACGAAGCCCGTTATGCGTCCCCGGCGCGCGCGGAGCGACGCGCCCCACCTCGCTCGCCTTGCCGTCACCCGAGCGCCATCGGCGCGCCATCGTTGTAGAACCGCGCCTGCCTATAATAGATCCCAGCTCCGCCGAAGCGGCATCACGCCCCGATGATGTCGCCCCGTCGGGGCTGGGGAGGAGTTGACCCGGGCTGGTTCTACAACGATGCCGCCCCTGACGGGGCTGTTCCAACGGCGGCCGGCTCTTCGGGCACATTTTACGAAATTCGCGTTGCTTTGGTTGGAGCGGTTTGATCAGGATTGGTCAACGCCATGAATGCTTCCCGCCGAGTTCAGCTTCGACTCATCCTCCTGTGGCTTCTTTTTTCCGCCGTGGTCGGGTGGGGGCAACCATTCGAAGTGCAGGGTCGGCTTGAGAGCACTTCGCATCCGTGGATTTTTCCAAAGCCGTCGAGCGAGCAGACAAACAGAAACGTCAAGCACCCGATTAACTTCACCAACGGATTTCCCAGGACAGCCATTCGTGATTTCACTTTTGTCACGGATGGGAAAGGGCTGCTCATTCGGTCCAAGCCAGATGTGGGAGACCAAGGAATCGGGTATACGGAATTTGGTGCAGAGGACGAGGTGGGTTACGCGTTTGTTTCCTTCCAACCCAGATCAAACAGTCCGCCCTACTCAAAGGTCGCAAACAACTCGACGCTGGCTATCAGATCAACGACGGAACCGGAATCGTTCTATCATAACAACCGGTTGATTTGGCGGGCTTTTGCCACTCGCCGGATGGCCGAAGCAGACATGCTGGAATTCCATCGTCCGGATGCAGTGATCTGGCCGGACACCAGCGACCTTGCTTCCCATCTTCAGACGGCACTGCGTGAGAACATGGAATTGCGTGCGACCAGAAAGTTTTCCGACCAGCCGCCACACTTGTTGCAGGAGATGGTTTTCTTCCGCGATGGTCGGTTCGACACGAAGCGCATTTCGTCCGCACTGATCCCGGAGGAACTTACCACCGGCGTCACAAATTCCCGGCTGGATGTCCTTTCCTGGACAAACGTCGCCGGGCTG
>JBDHQG010000023.1:0-15445 GCA_039806925.1 Limisphaerales bacterium | reverse complement strand
TGAAGAAGGCTTCCAAGCAGGTGCAGGAAGAATACAAGGCGAAGATCGAAGAGCTGCGCGAGCGGTTGACCGAGGCGCTGTCGAACATTTTGCTCGGTGAAAAGATTCCGCTCGACGTCGTGAACAGCGAGACGGGCGAGATCATCATCCCGGCGAATCGCAAGATCACCAAGACGCTGCTGCGCAAGCTGGCGCAGGTCTATGATCGCATCGAGATCGATCCGTCGCCGATCCGGAACAAGATCAACGAGATCATCGGGCAGTTTAAGAAGAAGTTCGACGATCTCCAGATGCAGCACGACCAGGAGGTCGAGCGCGCCGAGGCGGGCGACGAGGTGGACGTGGGCATCATCAAGCAGGTGAAGGTCTACATCGCCTCCAAGCGCAAGCTCTCGGTCGGCGACAAGATGGCCGGACGCCACGGCAACAAGGGCGTCGTCGCGAAGATCGTCGCGGAGGAAGACATGCCGTTCCTCGACAACGGGACGCCGGTGGACATCGTGCTGAACCCGCTGGGCGTGCCCTCGCGCATGAACGTCGGGCAGGTGCTCGAAACGCACTTGGGCTGGGCGGCGAAGCTGCTCGGCTTGAAGTTCGCCACGCCGGTCTTCGACGGCATCAAGGAGAAGGACATCCGCGGCTACCTCAAGCAGGCGGAACTCCCGGAGCACGCGAAGATCAAGCTGCACGACGGCCGCACCGGCGAGTCGTTCGACCAGGAGATCGTTGTCGGCTACATCTACATGATGAAGCTGGGCCACTTGGTGGCGGACAAGATTCACGCCCGCGCCGTCGGCCCGTATTCGCTCGTCACCCAGCAGCCGCTGGGCGGCAAGGCGCAGTATGGCGGCCAGCGCTTCGGCGAAATGGAAGTGTGGGCGATGGAAGCCTACGGCGCGGCCTACACGTTGCAGGAACTCCTGACCGTGAAATCCGACGACGTGCAGGGCCGCACGCGCATCTACGAGAGCATCGTCAAGGGCGACAACTGCCTCGAAGCCGGCATCCCGGAGTCCTTCAACGTGCTCGTGAAGGAAATGCAATCCCTCGGCCTGGACGTGAAGGTGGGCTACTCGAACCCCGCTGAACAACCCCTGGCCCCGCAGGCGGCGCTGGCAAACCTCACCAACTAATTCAAAGCGGACAACGAAACAACGTCGAACCTATGATCAACACCAAAGAATCGACCCGCGAATTGCTCGGCCTCGACAAGGTCAACCAGGTGGATCACGTCGCGATCTCCGTGGCGTCCCCGGAATCCATCCGCTCCTGGTCCAAGGGTGAAATCAAAAACCCTGAGACCATCAACTACCGCACGTTCAAGCCCGAGAAGGGCGGCCTGTTCTGCGAGCGCATCTTCGGTCCTGTGAAGGACTGGGAATGCTCCTGCGGAAAGTACAAGCGCATCAAGCATCGCGGCGTGGTCTGCGATCGTTGCGGCGTCGAGGTGACGCTCGCGCGCGTGCGCCGCGAGCGCATGGGCCACATCGAGCTGGCCGTGCCGGTCTCGCACATCTGGTTCTTCAAGTGCATGCCGTCGCGCATCGGCCTCGTCCTCGACGTGACCGCGCGCAATCTCGAGCGCGTGATCTATTACGAGGATTATCTCGTGATCGATCCCGGCTCGACGCCGCTCAAGCTCCACCAGCTCCTCAGCGAGCACGAGTATCGCGAGGCCCGCGAGACCTACGGGGCCGATGCGTTTGTCGCCAAGATGGGCGCCGAGGCCGTGCGCGATGCGCTGGCGCGCGTCGATCTGCCCGGCCAGGTCAAGGAGCTCGAGGTCGCGATGACCGAGACGAAGAGCAAGCAGATCCGCAAGAAGATCGCCAAGCGGATCAAGCTGCTCACCGCGTTCCATGTCACCAAGGTTCGCCCGGAATGGATGATCCTCACGGTGCTGCCGGTGATTCCGCCGGACCTGCGCCCGCTCGTCCCGCTGGAAGGTGGACGTTTCGCGACGTCGGACCTGAACGATCTCTACCGCCGCGTCATCAACCGCAACAACCGGTTGAAGAACCTGCTCCAGCTCAAGACGCCGGAAGTCATCATCCGCAACGAGAAGCGCATGTTGCAGGAAGCCGTGGACGCGCTGTTCGACAACGGCCGTCACGGCCGCGCGGTCACCGGCGCGGGCAACCGCTCTTTGAAGTCCCTCTCGGACATGCTCAAGGGCAAGTCGGGCCGCTTCCGTCAGAACCTGCTCGGCAAGCGCGTGGATTACTCCGGCCGTTCCGTCATCGTCATCGGCCCGGAACTCAAGCTCAACCAATGCGGTCTGCCGAAGAAGATGGCGCTCGTGCTGTTCGAGCCGTTCATCATCCGCCGCTTGAAGGAGCTCGGCTACGTGCACACGGTGCGCAGCGCCAAGAAGATGATCGAACGCCAGTCGCCCGAGGTCTGGGATATTCTCGATGAAGTCACGCGCGGGCATCCAGTGTTGCTCAACCGCGCGCCGACGCTCCACCGCCTGTCGATTCAGGCGTTCGAGCCGCAGCTGATCGAAGGCGAGGCGATTCGCATTCATCCGCTGGTCTGCACCGCCTACAACGCGGACTTCGACGGCGACCAGATGGCCGTGCATGTGCCGCTGTCTGTCGAGGCTCAGATGGAGGCGCGCATGTTGATGATGGCACCGCTGAACATCTTCAGCCCGTCGAGCGGCAAGCCGATCATGACGCCGACGCAGGACATCACGCTCGGCTGCTACTACCTCACGGCGGAGCCCCGCACGATCGGTCGCAAAAAGGCCGACCGGCCGATGCTCTTCGGCTCGAAGCAGGAGGTGCTCTACGCCCATGCCGACGGCGTGCTCAAGACGCATGACCGCGTGTTGCTGGCGAACCCCGACCTCGGCCGCAAGACCGAGTACGGTTCGATGGACAAGAAGGTCATCGAAACCACCGTGGGCCGCGTCATCTTCAGCGAAATCTGGCCCGAGGAAATGGGCTTTCCGAACCTCGTGGTCGGCAAGTCGCAGCTCGGCGTGCTGATCTGGAAGTGCTACAAGATCTGCGGCCATGAGAAGACCGTGGTCACGCTTGACCGCCTCAAGGAACTTGGCTTCCGCGAAGCGACGCAGGCCGGCGTCTCCATCGGCATCGATGACATGATCATCCCGAAGGAGAAGAGCCACGAGATCGAGGCGGCGCAGAAACAGATCTCCGAAGTCGAGAAGCAGCATCGCAAGGGTGTCATCACCTCCGGCGAGCGCTACAACAAGATCGTCGACATCTGGACGCATTGCACCGACCAGATATCGGGCGTCATGCTCCGCACGTTCGACCAAAACCAGGACAAGCGGGAATACAACCCGATCAGCCTGATGGTGGACTCCGGCGCGCGTGGCAACAAACAGCAGGTCCGCCAGCTCGCCGGTCTCCGCGGCCTCATGGCCAAGCCGAGCGGTGAAATCATCGAGAAGCCGATTCTCTCGAACTTCCGCGAGGGTCTGACGGTGTTGGAATACTTCATTTCGACGCACGGCGCCCGCAAGGGTCTGGCCGACACGGCGCTCAAGACCGCCGACTCCGGTTACATGACGCGCAAGCTCGTGGACGTGTCGCAGGACGTGATCATCCGCGAGGAGGATTGCGGCACCTCCAACGGCATCTGGGTGAGCGCGGTGTACGAGGGCGAGGACGAAATCGTGAAGCTCAGCGACCGCCTGGTCGGCCGCTGCTCCTGCGATGACATCCACGATCCGCTCAACCCGAAGCATCTGCTGGTGAAAGCCAATGATGAGCTGGATGAGCTGAAGTCGAAGGCGGTTGAGAACGCCGGCATCGAGCGGGTGAAGATTCGCTCCGTGCTCACCTGCGAATCGAAGCTGGGCATCTGCATGAACTGCTACGGGCGCAACCTGGCGACCGGCGCCCGCGTGAAGCTGGGCGAGGCCGTCGGCATCATCGCCGCGCAGTCCATCGGCGAACCCGGAACGCAGCTCACCATGCGCACGTTCCACACGGGCGGTGTCGCCGCCGGCCAGTTCAAGCAGCCGATGATCAAGCCGAAGCACGACGGTGTCGTTCGCTACAACGAGATTCGCTGTGTCGAGCTCGAAGACGGCAACAACATCGTTCTCAACAAGAACGGCTCGATCAGCATCTGCACCGACGAAGGCCGCGAGCTCGAAGCGCACAACATCGTGATCGGCTCCGTCATCTCCGTGGCCAACGGCCAGAAGGTGAAGAAGGGCGAGACGCTCGTGCAGTGGGATCCTTACAATGTTCCGATTCTCTCCGAGAAGGCGGGCAAGGTGAAGTTCCACGACATCATCGACGGCGTCACCATGCGCCAGGAGATGGATCAGGCAACGGGCCAGGAGACGATTCTGATCATCGAGCACAAGGAGGATTTGCATCCGCAGATCATCATCCTCGACGACCGCAACGAACCGATCGCGAGCTATCCGATTCCATCGGGCGCGCACGTCGTCGTGGAGGAAGGCGACAAGATCGTCGCCGGCACGCTTATGGCGAAGACGCCGCGCAAGAGCGCGAAGACGAAGGACATCACCGGCGGTCTGCCGCGCGTGGCCGAGCTCTTCGAGGCGCGCCATCCGAAGGACGCCTCCGAGATCTCCAAGATCGACGGCGTGGTGGACTTTGGACCGAGCGTGCGCGGCAAGCGCTGCATCGTCATCAAGGATCCTCAGACCGGCACGGAAGAGGAGCACCTCATCCCGATCGGCAAGCACGTCATCGTGTTCAAGGGCGACTTCGTGAAGAAGGGCCAGCAACTCACCGAAGGTCCGGTCGTCCCGCACGAGATTCTCGACATCTGCGGCCCGCAGGAGCTGCAGGAGCACCACGTCAACGAGGGTCAGGAGGTCTATCGCCTCCAGGGCGTGACGATCAACGACAAGCACATCGAAATCATCGTCCGCCAGATGCTGCGCAAGGTGCGCATCACGGAGCCGGGTGACACCATGTTCCTGTGGGGCGAACAGATCGACAAGATCGACTTCGACAACGAGAACCAGCGCGTGGAGAAGATGGGTGGCAAGCCCTCTGAAGCGCAGCCGGTGCTCCTGGGCATCACGAAGGCGTCGCTGGAGACGGAATCGTTCCTCAGCGCGGCGAGCTTCCAGGACACCACGCGCGTCCTGACCGAGGCGGCCACCATGAGCCGCGTGGATTATCTCCATGGCTTCAAGGAAAACGTGATCATGGGCCACATCATTCCGGCCGGCACCGGTTTCGGAAATCACCGCAAGGTGAAGCTGAAACCGCTGGTGGAGCTGGAAGACGAGCCGACGCCGCCGGAGAGCGATCCCCTGGCCGAGGAAACCGTCGCGAGCTGATTGAAATGCTCCGGCGAAAAACAAATACTTGTTGCAACCAGGACCTTAACTGCTAATAATCCGCGCTCCGTTTCTCCAACTTTCGGGAAACGGGGCCAATTTTACAAAGAAATGCCGACCATCAATCAACTCGTCCGGAAGGGCCGAACCAAGATTCGGATCAAATCGAAATCTCCGGCCTTGGAAAACTCCCCGTTTCGCCGCGGCGTCTGCCTGCAGGTGATGACCCGCACGCCGAAGAAGCCGAACTCGGCGATGCGCAAGGTGGCGAAGGTCCGCCTGACCAATGGTTATGAGGTCATCGCCTACATCCCGGACGAGGGGCACAACCTTCAGGAGCACTCGATTGTCCTGGTGCGCGGCGGCCGCGTGAAGGATCTCCCCGGTGTCCGCTACCACATTGTGCGCGGCACCCTCGACGCCGCCGGCGTTGAGAAACGTCGCGTGAGCCGTTCCAAGTACGGCGTGAAGCGCCCGAAGGCGGCGGCTCCCAAGGCTTAAAATGTTCAACGTATAACGATTCCAGACCCTCATGTCACGTCGCCGTCAAGCTACCAAGCGGCCCCTGGCCGAAGACCCGAAGTATCGCAGCGCCCTCGTCACACGACTGGTGAACACCGTCATGTGCAGCGGGAAAAAGAACACCGCCGAGCGCATTGTTTACGGAGCGTTCAACCAGCTCTCCGAGACCAACGCCGGTGCCAACCCGCTGGACATCCTCCAGCGCGCGGTGGACAACGCCAAGCCGCGCCTCGAGGTGAAGGCCCGCCGCGTCGGCGGCGCCACCTACCAGGTTCCGATGGAAGTCACGGCGGACCGCCAGGCATCGCTGGCCCTGCGCTGGATCGTGGACTTCGCGGACGGACGCAAGGGCATCCCGATGATGAAGGCGCTGGCCGCTGAAATCATGGAGGCATACCAGGGGCAGGGGAACGCGATTCGCAAGCGCGATGAAGTTCACAAGATGGCGCAGGCCAACAAGGCGTTCGCGCATTTCCGTTGGTAACATTTGATTCTCCCACGCCCCGTCGGCGGAAACCGCGGGGCATTTTTTTTAACTCATAGACGCACCGGCCATGCAAGACAAGTCGCTCAACTCACCGAACCGGCAATACACGCTGGAGAGAACCCGTAACATCGGCATCGCTGCCCATATCGACGCCGGCAAGACCACGACCACCGAGCGTATTCTTTTCTATACCGGTCTCATCCACAAGATCGGCGACGTGGATGACGGCAACACCGTCACCGACTGGATGGAGCAGGAGAAGGAGCGCGGCATCACGATCACTTCCGCGGCCGTGACCTGCTTCTGGACGCAGAAATCGACCAAGTCGGGCGAGGACGGGATTTACAAGGCGTTCAAGGATGTGGCCCACCGCATCAACATCATCGACACTCCCGGCCACGTCGATTTCACCGCCGAGGTCGAGCGCTCCATGCGCGTGCTGGATGGCGCCGTCGCCGTGTTCTGCGGCGTCGCCGGCGTGCAGCCGCAGTCGGAAACGGTCTGGCGTCAGGCGACCAAGTACAAGGTTCCGCGCATCGCGTTCGTCAACAAGATGGACCGCACCGGCGCGAACTTCGAGAACGCGCTGAACGACATGCGCACCAAGCTCAAGGCGTATGCGTTCCCGGTCTTCCTGCCGATTGGCGCGGAAGACAAGTTCGAGGGCGTGATCGACGTGGTGAACCAGAAGGCGTTCATCTGGGGCCCCGGTGATGTCGCCAACGAAGGGCTCAATTACGAGATCAAAGACATCCCCGAAGCTTTGAAGGCCAGGGCGGCGGACGCCCTGAAGGAGCTGATCGACGCCGTCTCCAACAAGGACGACGCGATTGCCGAACTCGTGCTCGAAGACAAGCCGATCACGCCCGAGCTGTTGAAGGCCGCGATCCGCCGCCTCACCTGCAAGATCGAGCTCATTCCCGTCCTTTGCGGCTCCGCCTTCAAGAAGAAGGGCGTGCAGGTTCTCGTTGATACGGTTATCGATTATCTTCCGAGCCCGCTGGACATTCCCGATGCCGAGGGCACCGAGCCGGGCACCGAGAACGTCGTCAAGGTCGAGACCAACGATGCGAACAAGTTCTGCTCGCTGGCGTTCAAGCTCTGGACGGATCCCTACGCGGGTAAGCTGGTGTTCTTCCGCGTCTACTCGGGCCAGCTCAAGAAGGGCGACACGATCTACAATCCCCGCACGCGCAGGCGCGAGCGCGTCAGCCGCCTGATGATCATCCAGGGCAGCGAGCGCAAGGATGTTGACTCGGCTTATTCAGGGGACATCGCCGCGCTGGTCGGCCTGCGCAACATCACCACGGGCGACACGCTGTGCGACGAGAATTTTGACGTGACGCTGGAACCGCCGACGTTCCCGGAACCCGTCATCAGCATGGCGGTCGAGCCGAAGACGAAGGCGGATCGCGACAAGATGTCCGAGGGCCTGCAGCGTCTCGCGGAAGAAGACCCGACGTTCCGCTGTTTCACGAACGAGGAAACCGGCCAGCTCATCATCGCGGGAATGGGCGAGCTGCACCTCGAAATCATCATCGACCGTCTCAAACGCGAGTTCAAGGTGGAGGCCAATGTCGGCGCTCCGCAGATCGCGTATCGCGAAACCATCACGAAGGACGCCGAGGGCGAGGGCAAGTTCATCCGTCAGTCCGGCGGTCGCGGTCAATACGGCCACGCCTGCATCACCATTCAACCGAATGAGAAGGGCAAGGGCGTCGAGATCGAGAACAAGATCGTGGGCGGCGCGATTCCCAAGGAATACGTCCCGGCGGTCATCGACGGCATCGAGGAAGCCATCCGCAGCGGCGTGTATGCCGGCTACCAGATGATCGACATCAAGGCCCAGGTCGTCGACGGCTCGTTCCACGAGGTCGACTCGAACGAACTCGCGTTCAAGATGGCCGGCATCTTCGCGTTCAAGGAAGCCGTCAAGAAGGCCGGGCCGATCATCCTCGAACCGATCATGAAGGTCGAGGTCACGACGCCTGACGAATATCAGGGCGATCTGCTCGGCGACATCAACCGCCGTCGCGGCACCATCATCGGCATCGACGCGAAGAACGGGCAGACCATTCTCAACGCGCAGGTGCCGCTCGCGGAAATGTTCGGCTACGCCACGGCGATTCGCTCGCTCTCGAAAGGCCGCGCCTCCTACTCGATGGAGCCGCTGAACTTCGAGCAGGTGCCGAGCTCGGTCGAGAAGACCATTCTCGATACGGCCGCAAAGCGCCCCGCGGCGCGCAGCTGACCGGCTGCTGACACAGCCTTTGCGTGAAGAGCAACCGGAGCGATTCGGTTGCTCTTTTCGCTTGGATGAGGGGCGAAATGATCGTCGCGCGTTGCTGAAAAGGAAAATCTTCACTTGCGATCTTTTGGGGATTTGAGACTCTCTCGTCCCCGTCGTTCTGTGCGCGGTTAGCTCAGTGGTAGAGCATTACCTTGACACGGTAGGGGTCACAGGTTCGAACCCTGTACCGCGCACCATTTCAAATTCTCCTTCACCGTCATTCCGCCCTGCTGCACACTTTTATCTCCAAACCGATCCTATGAGCTTGTTCAATTTGCAGGGTGAAGTTGCGGTGGTCATTGGCGCGACGGGCGTGCTGGGCGGCGCGCTAGCGGAAGGTCTCGCGGCGGCGGGCGCGAAGGTGGCGGTGCTGGGACGCAACGCAGAGCGTGGCGAGGCGCGCGTGAAAGCCATCACGGCGAAGGGCGGCGCGGCGGCGTTCTTTGCAGCGGACGCCATCTCGCGTTGCAGCCTCGGCGAAGCGCATGAGCAGATCGAAGCCAAGCTCGGTGCGCCGACGATTCTGGTGAACGCGGCGGGAGGGAATGATCCGAAAGTGACGGTCACGGCGGACCACGCCTTCGAGCAGATCAAGCTGGAGGACTGGCAGGCGAGCTTTGATTTGAACTTGGTTGGCGGCGTGTTGTTGCCGTGTCAGGAATTCGGTCCATCGATGGCGAAACGCGGTCGCGGCAGCATCATCAACATCGCGAGCGTCTCGGCGCATCTGCCGCTCTCGCGCGTGGTCAGCTATTCGTCGGCGAAGGCGGCGGTGCTGAATCTCTCGCTCTTCCTTGCGCGCGAGTGGGCGCCGAAAGGCGTGCGCGTGAACACGATTACGCCCGGCTTCTTTCCGGCGGAACAGAACCGTAAGCTGCTCTTCAACGAGGACGGTTCGCCGACGCCGCGCACGAAATCGATCTGGGGCCACACGCCGATGGGCCGCTTCGGCGAGTCGCAGGAGTTGATCGGCGCGTGCGTGTTTCTCGCGAGCCATCAGGCGAGCAGTTTCGTGACGGGCACGGACATCCGCGTGGACGGCGGTTTTCTGAGTCAGACGATCTAGTTCAGATTACAACCACGGATGAACACTGATGGACACGGATTTCGGAAAACGACTGGCAATGCTTTTTTGAGTTCGATTGTTTTTCGCCTCAAGAGTGGGCAGGACGACATTGTCTCAGCATCTGTGTGCATCAGTGTTTATCCGTGGTCAAAACATACTTGAAGATTCCCATGAGCATCCTCATCGCCTCCGCGCAGCCGGCCAATCGCCTCGTCACTGCTGAGCAGGTTTCCGAAGTCGTCGCGAAAGCATTGCCTGCCGACAGTTATAGCGGCAAGCGTGTTCTGATCGTCATTCCCGACGGCACGCGCACGGCACCGGTGGGGCTGCTGTTCAAGGCGATTCACTCGGCGATTGGCGGGGTGACGAGCAGTCTCGACGTCATCATCGCGCTCGGCACGCATCAGCCGATGAGCGAGGCGGAGATTTGCGGTCGGCTGGAGATCACGCCGGAGCAGCGCGCCGCCGAATACAAGCGCGTCGAGTTCATCAATCACGAGTGGGATAATCCGGCGGCGTTGAAAGAGGTCGGGACGATTTCTGCGGCGGAGGTGAGCGAGCTGACCAACGGGCTGTTCGCGATGGACGTGCCGGTGGAGATCAACAGACGCGTCTTTGACTACGACCAGCTCATCATCGTCGGCCCGGTGTTCCCGCACGAAGTCGTCGGCTTCTCGGGCGGGAACAAATATCTGTTCCCCGGCATCGGCGGGCCGCGCATTTTGAATTTCTTCCACTGGCTCGGCGCGATGGTCACGAACCCGATGATCATCGGGAACAAGTGGACGCCCGTGCGCCGTGTCGTGGACAAGGCTGGCTCGCTGGTGACCGTGCCGAAGCTGTGCTTCTGCATGGTCGTCGCGCCGGACAAGTCGCTGTCGGGTTTGTTCGCCGGCACGCCGGAAGGCGCATGGGATCATGCGAGCGAACTCTCGAAGCAGATTCACATCACGTATGTGGACCGACCGTTCAAGCAGGTGCTCTCGTGCTGTCCGCCGATGTATGCGGACGTGTGGACCGGCGGCAAGGCGATGTACAAGCTCGAACCCGTGCTGGCCGATGGCGCGGAGCTGATCATCTACGCGCCACACATCACCGAGGTGAGCGTGACGCACGGCAAGACGCTGCTGGAGATCGGCTACCATTGCCGCGACTACTTCCACAAGCAGTGGGACAAGTTCAAAAACCATCCGTGGGGAGTCGTGGCGCATTCCACGCATGTGCGCGGCCTGGGGACGTTTGAGAACGGCGTCGAGAAATGCCGCGTGCAGGTGACGCTTGCGACACAGATTCCCGAGAGCGTCTGCAAGCAGATCAATCTCGGCTATCGCGACCCGAACAGCATTCGCAAGGAGGACTTCCAGAATCGCGAGCATGAGGGCGTGCTCTTCGTGCCCAAGGCGGGCGAGATGCTCTACCACCTGAAGAGCCCGCCGAAGTGGGCGGGGGGGAAGTAGGCTCGCTGGTCGCCGGGAATGACATCGCGCCTGGGGCGGGCGCGTTTCCGTTTACCGCCCTGAATGATGGTCGTGTCGTGGAGCATCCCGAATGAACTGGATCATTGAACTTGGAAAAATCTGGCACTGGATCGTCGCCGCGCTCACGCTTGTGCTTTCGCTTCTGGCCTCCGGGCACGCGATTCTTTACAAGCGCGATTCGCGTGCTGCGATTGGCTGGATCGGCTTCATCTGGTTCGTCCCGTTGCTGGGGTCCGTCACGTATTTCATCTTCGGCGTAAACCGCATCAAACGGCGGGCTGTCTCGCTGCGTGCCGAGCAGGGCCGCCATTCTTCGAGGACGCAGGCTGACGGCATGTCAGCGACACAGCCCCCGGCCGCATTGTCGCAGGCCCAACTTCAACCGGATGGGCTGGCCCGCGCGACGGCCGGCATATTACCGCGCTCGTTGTTGCCTGGAAATCGAGTGGAGCTGCTCGTCAATGGCGGCGCCGCTTATCCCGCCATGCTGGACGCCATCGCCAGTGCGCGGGAGACCATCTCCCTGTCCACCTACATCTTTGACCGGGACGAAGCCGGGGTGGCGTTTGCGCGGGCCTTGGGTGAAGCGGTGCGACGCGGCGTGGAGGTTCGTGTCCTGATCGACGCCACGGGAATCCGTTATTCGTGGCCCTCCATCCTTGGCGAGCTGCGTCGCGAGAAGATTCCCCACGCGCGATTTCTCCGGAGCTTTCCGCTGCGACGCCTGCTGGAGATGAACCTGCGGAACCATCGCAAAATTCTCGTGGTGGACGGGCGTGCGGGATTCGCGGGCGGCATGAACATCCGCGTCGGGCACTGGCTGGAGAAGAAACCGAAATCGCCCGTGCGCGATCTGCACTTCCGCTTCACCGGGCCGGTGGTGACGCATTTGCAGGAAGCGTTTGCGGACGACTGGTGCTTCACCACCAATGAAGTCTTGCAAGGCTCGCGCTGGTTTCCGGCGCAGGAACCCGTGGGGCCCGTCATTGCGCGTGGCATCACGGACGGGCCCGACGAGGATTTCGAGAAGCTGCGGTGGACCATCCTTGCCGCGCTGTCCACCGCGAAGGAATCCATCCGCATCGCCACTCCCTACTTCCTGCCCGATCCCACCATCATCGCCTCGCTCAATCTCGCCGCCGTCCGCGGTGTGGCGGTGGACATCCTGCTCCCGTCGCGCGGGAATCTGCCCGTCGTGCAATGGGCTTCCACCGCGCTCTGGTGGCAGCTGCTGGAGCGGGGATGCCGCATCTGGCTTTCGCCCCCGCCGTTTGATCACTCGAAGGTGTTTGTGGTGGACGGCGCATGGTCGCTGATCGGATCGACGAACTGGGATCCGCGCAGCCTGCGCCTGAACTTTGAGTTCAACGTCGAGTGCTACGACGCCGGGCTCGCGCGCGAGTTGAACGAATGGTTTGCCGCGCAGCTCCAGCGCAGCCGTCAAACCTCGCTCGCGGAAATGGACAGCCGGAGCCTCCCGGTCCGATTGCGCGATGGTGCCGCCCGCCTGCTCAGTCCCTATCTGTGAGGCTTGGGGACGGAAAACGAAAACGCGGGCCGTGCGGCCCGCGTTCGTTTCTTTCAAAAGCTTGGTCCGGACGCTCAGTGGCCGCAGCCGCAGCTCGGGCCGCAGCTTTCAGCCGGGAAATCCTCAAGGCTCGGGACGCGGCCAAGCTCGAACGTCTTGCTGACGTATTGCATCACCGATTCCTGAATCTTGTGCATCTGCTGTTGCGCGGTCAGGAAGTCCGTGGCCACCGGATTGTTCAGGAGCAGCTCGCGGTTCTTCTCGAACTCGGCGATTTCGCTGTTGTCCAGTTGAACGCCCATCTGCTGTTTGTGCTGCAGGGCGTCGCCTTTTTCCATCACCAGTTGATATTGGCCCTTCGCGCCTTCGTCGCCCATGAAAGCGTCGATGCGCGTGCGAATCTGGCGGAACTCCGGCTGGTCGATGATCGTCTGGCAGAGCTCCTTGGTCCTCTGGATGATGGCCGTTTCTTCAGTGGTTGCTTGCATGTTCAGTCGTGTTCGTTCGATTCGTCGTTGCGTTGATGCCGGCCCGGCCGGCCCGGTCCTCCATCGGAGGACAGATGCCCAGACTACAGCATGGAATCACCGGTGAGGCAAATAATTGATCGGCCAAATCTACGGCGGGCGCACCTTGAAGGCGTGTGGCTCAAACGAAAGAGGAGCTCCCGGCCCGCGAGCCGTCCCGGCTCGCAGCGCGTCGCCACGAAGGGAATCTCTCGAATCCCGCCACGTCTCTCTCTCCGCCTCCACCCGCTGCGACCGGGGACCGGTCGCGGTCCGGGCTGTGGACAACAGGCCCTCAAGATGCGCTCTCTACGGCTGCGGAGCGGACGCCAGATATGGCGTCAACGCGGCGGCGAGTTCCGCCGGGAGCCTCTTCGGCTTGTCGTGCAGCGAAGTGCAGACGTGATGCGTGGTGCCCTCGACGAGCAGATTGCCCTGGGCGTTTAACACGCGGCAGGCGAAGGTCAGGCGGATGCGTTCGGCCTCGATGACCCACAGCTCCACGGTGAGCACGTCGTCGTAGCGAGCCGGGCCTTTGAAGGTGAGCTGGCACTGGATGACGGGGAAGATGGTGTCGCGCTCCTGCAGGGCCGCGAAGGTGTGGCCGAGTTCGCGGAAGAATTCGCCGCGCGCGATTTCCAGGATGTCGAGGAACCGCGAGTGATACACATGATTCCCGACGGTGCAGAGCGCGTAGCTGACCCGGTGTTGAAAGCGATAGATCTGTCCAGACACGGCGCGAGCGTAGAATGCCGGCGGACGGCAGCCAATTGATTTCCCTGTGGCGCAACCCGCCCGCCGCAGGCTACAACATCCGCGTCATGTATTCGCCGACGCTGGATGAATTTCAGAAGCTGGCCGCGCAGGGCAACCTGATTCCGGTCACGCGCAAGTTGCTGGCAGATTTCGAGACGCCGCTGTCCGCCTACCGCAAGATTCGCGGGCAGGGCGAGTCCTTCCTCTTCGAGTCCGTCGAGGGCGGCGAACATCTCGGCCGCTACTCGTTCGTCGGCTGCAACCCGCGCGCGATCATCCGGCAGTTCGGCGGTCGCATCGAAGTCATCGAGAACGGCAGGGTGGTGGACAAGTTTGCCGTCCCGCGCGAGCCGCAGCCGGATTGCGACAAGTGCGTGAAGGACGGTCTCGAAGTCGTCGAGTCGGTGCTGAAGAAATTCCGCGCCGTGCCGCTGCCCGGCCTGCCGCGCTTCACCGGCGGCGCCGTCGGCTTCATCGGGTACGAGTTCATCCATGATGTGGAGCCGGTCGTCCCGCGCCCGTCGCATGACGAGCTCAAGACGCCGACGATGTATTTTCTGATCGCGGACGAGTTGCTGATCTTCGATCGTGTCGCGCAAACCATCACCGTGCTCGTCAACGCGGTGGTGGATGAGGCCGCCAACGCCGCTGAAGCGTACGAGAATGCGGTGGGCGAGATTGAGCGCCTCGTCTCCCTGCTGGAGCAACCCATCGAACACGCGCCCGCCACGGTGCCCACCGTGCTGCCGGATGTGCCGTTCGAGTCAAACGTCTCGAAGGAAAAGTTCTTCGCGAACGTGCTCAAGGCGAAGGAATACATCACCGCGGGCGACATCATCCAGGTCGTCGGCTCGCAGCGTTTCTCCACACCCGTGAAGGCCGCGCCGCTGGATGTCTATCGCGCCGCGCGTTCCATCAATCCGTCGCCTTACATGTTCCTGCTGGAGCTGGAAGGCTTCGCGCTCGTTGGTGCCTCGCCGGAGATTCACGTTCGCTGTGAGGACCATCGCGTGGAAATTCGTCCCATCGCCGGCACGCGCCGTCGTGGCGCGACCGCGGAAGAAGACATCGCGCTGGAGAAGGAACTGCTCGCCGATCCGAAGGAACGCGCCGAGCACGTCATGCTCGTCGATCTTGCGCGGAACGACATCGGACGCGTGTGCGACTTCGGCAGCGTGCAGGTGAAGGACTTGATGATCATCGAGCGCTACAGCCACGTCATGCACATCGTGTCGCAGGTGGAAGGCACGCTCGCAAAGGACAGGACGCCCTACGACCTCATGCGCGCCACCTTCCCCGCCGGCACGCTCAGCGGCGCGCCGAAGATTCGCGCGATGCAGATCATCTCGGAACTGGAGCAGACTACGCGCGGGCCGTACGGCGGCTGCGTCGGTTACTTCAGCTTCAATGGCAACCTCGACTGCTGCATCACCATCCGCACCGCGCTGTTAAAGGACGGCAAGGCTTACGTGCAGGCCGGCGGCGGCTGGGTGAACGACTCGACGCC
>JBDHQG010000542.1:0-3560 GCA_039806925.1 Limisphaerales bacterium | reverse complement strand
CGTGGAAACGCTGGAAGACTTCGGCACCTCCGGCGCGAAGCCGACGCATCCGGAGCTGCTCGATCATCTCGCGCTGCGCCTGCGCGGCGAGCTCAAGTGGTCGGTGAAGAAGTTCCTGCGTGAACTCGCTCTTTCGGCGACCTACGCGCAAAGCTCGAAGGCCGCGCCCAAGCTGCTGGAGAAGGACGCGGCGAATCATCTCTACGCCCGCGGGCCGCGCGCGCGTCTCGCCGCCGAGATGGTGCGCGATCAGGCGCTCACCGTGTCCGGTCTGCTTTCGACGAAGCAGTTCGGGCCGCCCGTGTATCCACCGCAGCCGGACGGCGTGTGGAGCACGGTTTACAGCGGCGAGAAATGGAACACGTCCACGAACGAGGATCGCTTCCGCCGCGGCGTTTACACCTACAGCCGGCGCACGGCGGGCTACCCGCTCTTTCTCACGTTCGACGCGCCGATGCGCGACTTCTGCACCGCGCGCCGCATCCCGAGCAACACCCCGCTCCAGGCGCTCAGTGTGATGAACGATCCCGCCTTCATCGAAATGGCCCGGTCGCTCAGCGCGCGGATGGAGAAGGGCGGCGGCTCGACACGCCAGAAGATCGAACGCGGCTGCCGCCTGCTCACGCTCGACAAGCCTCCGCGTGCGATGGTCGAGAGCCTGGCGAAACTCTACGACGGCGCGCTCGCCGATTATCGCGCGGACAAGAACGCCGCCGCCAAACTCGCCGCCACGCCCGAGCAAGCCGCGCTCGTGCTCGTCGCCAACACGCTCCTGAATCTCGATTCGTCCCTGACCCGTTGAAGCCATGAACCTCTTCCAGCAATTCCAGCACGATTCACTGTTGCAACACACGCGCCGTCATTTCCTGCGCGATTGCACCACCGGCCTCGGCGCGCTCTGGCTCGCCAGCATGACCGGTCGCGCGTGGGGCTCCGACGGCCCGTTGAAGAAGGACGCCGCGCGCCCGTTGTTGCCCCACCAACCGCCGCTGCGCGCGAAAGCGAAGCGCGTCATCTACCTGCACATGGCGGGCTCGCCGAGCCAGCTCGAGCTGTTCGACTACAAGCCCGAGCTCGCGAAGATGGACGGCAAGGATTGTCCCGAGTCGTTCCTGAAGGGCAAACAGTTCGCGTTCATCCAGGGCGTGCCGAAGATGCTCGGGCCGCAGTTCGAGTTCAAACAACACGGCGGCAGCGGCCAGTGGATCTCGGATCGCATGCCGCACTTCGCGACCGTGGCGGACGACGTGTGCTTCATCAAATCGATGTACACCGATCAGTTCAATCACGGCCCCGCGCAGCTCCTCATGCACACCGGCACGCAGAATCCCGGCTGGGCCAGCACCGGCGCGTGGGCGACGTACGGCCTCGGTTCCGAGAATCAAAACCTGCCCGGCTTCATCGTGCTCACCAGCGGCGGGAAAAATCCCGACGCCGGCAAATCCGTCTGGGGCTCGGGCTTCCTGCCGTCCGTCTATCAAGGCGTGCAATGCCGTTCGCAGGGCGATCCGGTTCTGTTCCTCTCGAACCCCGACGGCATCACGCGCGGCCTGCGTCGTCGCACGCTCGACGCGTTGAACGAGATCAATCAGAAGACCGCGAAGGAAGTCGGCGATCCCGAGACGCTCACGCGCATCGCGCAGTACGAGCTCGCCTTTCGCATGCAGGTCGATGCGAGCGACGCGTTTGACATCAAGCAGGAGCCGGCAGGCATTCACGAGCTCTACGGCACGCAGCCGGGCAAGGAATCGTTCGCGAACAACTGCCTGCTCGCGCGCCGTCTCGCCGAGCGCGGCGTGCGTTACATCCAGCTCTTCGACTGGGGCTGGGACAGCCACGGCGCGGGCGAGAACGAGGCGCTGAATCACGGCTTCAAGGACAAGTGCAGGAGCGTGGACCGCGCGCTCATGGCGCTCATTACCGATCTCAAGCAACGCGGGCTGTTCGAGGACACGCTCATCGTCTGGAGTGGCGAGTTCGGCCGCACGTCGATGCGCGAGAACCGCAACGGCGTGGAGATGAAATTCGTCGGACGCGACCACAATCCCGGCGCGTTCACGCTCTGGATGGCCGGCGGCGGCGTGAAGGGCGGACTCAGCTACGGCGAGACGGATGACTTCGGCTACCAGGCCGTCATCGACAAGGTTTCCGTCCACGACTTTCACGCCACCATGTTGCATGTGCTCGGCTTCGATCACCTGAAGTTCACGTATCCTGTGAGCGGCGTGAACATGCGCCTGACCAACGTGACCAAGCCCGGCAGCGAAGTCGTGAAAGGCGTGCTGGCGTGAGATGACGGTGGGTAGGACAGGCTTCCAGTCTGTCCCGAACGCCGATGACGCGCAGAAAAACCCACCAGGCGAAGTCTTCGTTAAAAAGGTCTCCGCAAAGTGTGGTGGCTTCAGCGAACTCAGGACAGGCTGGAAGCCTGTCCTACGGATTGCCAGCGTGTCGCGGCATCACTAGCATCCGCCCGCTTGCAACCGACACGCACGTTCCAGATCAACGCCGCCGAAATCCGCGTCCTGCCCGACGCCAACGCTCTCGCCCGCGCCGCCGCGGACGAGTTCTCCCGCCTCGCCCGCGAATCGGTGGCGGCCCGCGGCCGCTTCACCGTCGCGCTTTCCGGCGGCTCGACGCCCAAGGCCATCTTCGCCCTGCTCGCCCGCGATGACGCGAACGGCCATGCGCTGCCGTGGGAAAAAATTCACATCTTCTTCGGCGATGAACGCCATGTGCCGCCCGATCACGCCGACAGCAACTTCCGGACGGCCAATGAGAACTTGCTGTCGAAGGTGCCCATCCCCGTCGCGAACGTTCACCGCATCGAGGGTGAACGCGATGCCGCCGATGCGGCCGCGCGTTACGAAGCCGGACTGCGCTCGACGTTCGGGAACTCGTCCGGCCCGGTGCCGCGCTTCGATCTCATCATGCTGGGCATGGGCGCGGACGGACACACCGCGTCGCTTTTTCCCGGAAGCACCGCGCTGCATGAAAGGCAGGCGCTGGTTTGCGCGACATGGGTGGAGAAGTTCCAAGGCCGGCGCATCACGTTCACCTTCCCGCTCATCAACGCCGCGGCGTGCGTGATGTTCGTCGCCGGGGGCGCGGACAAAGCCACGATGTTGCGCCATGTGCTCCGGGGCGATCCATCCGGGCAGGTTTATCCCGCGCAACAAATTCGCCCGGCCAATGGCCGGCTCCTCTGGCTTCTGGACGAAGCGTCCGCGTCCGCGCTGTAGCGCACCGATTCAGAGATCGGCACCCATTCCACCGGCACTTTGCGATTGAAGGTTTACAACCCCGCAGGTGCGGTCTTAACTCCTCACGCATTAATCTGTTCACCACGATGAAGAACATGCCCACCCGATTTCTCGCCCTCGCCGTGCTGGTTTCCGCCGCATGTGAACTCCGGGCCTGGGACTACGAAGGCCATCGCCTGATCAACCAGCTCGCGCTGGACACGTTGCCCGCGAACTTCCCCGCGTTCGCAAAAACCCCCGCCGCCCGCGAGCGCATCGGCTTCCTCGCGGGCGAGGCCGACCGCTGGCGCAACACGC
>JBDHQG010000541.1:0-3568 GCA_039806925.1 Limisphaerales bacterium | reverse complement strand
GACCAATACATCAGGACGGGGCGGTGAACCAATTAAATCTTTTGAAGAAACAGGGTCGCCGGACGGTTTCCAGAATCTGGACATCTACAACGGGCGCAGCCGGAGGGCATGTTGCCCAATTGAGCCGGAGTGCGCCCGTCCTCGGGCGCAGCAATGTCCGGCCATCAAAACGCTTTGAAACCCAGTGAAGCTGTCATTCGTTCTCACGGACCGCGACCGGTCCCTGGTCGCAGCGGGTGGAGGTGCAAGAGCACGTTTGAAATTCCACAGATTTCCGACCCGGCCACGCGCTGCGAGCCGGGACGGCTCGCGCTCCGCAACCGCACGGACCGCGACTGGTCCCCGGTCGCAGCGGGTGGCGGCGGAGAGAGGGCCGTGGCGGGATTCGAGAGATTCTCTTCGTGGCCACGCGCTGCGAGCCGGGACGGCTCGCGGTCCGGGAGTTCCTCTTCGTTTGGGCCACACGCCCTCCAGATACGCCCGTCCGCAAAAGACCCCAAAAATACGGCTTGCGACGGGGAGGTTTGCGCCTAATCTCTCCCTTCGCCTGGGCGCCGTGTGTGCGGATGCCCGTCAAGGCTGAGAAAAAACCGTTAATACGTTACCTAACCTTCAACCCTCCGTTGCCCCGCAACGTTTGGTCCGTTAGGCAATGGAGTCTTCGCCGGGCGCTTTCGCCCCGACCTAGCCTCCCGCAGTTCGTTACCTGGAATAGTTATGCTCACGATGGAAGAAGCCATGAAGCAAAGCTCGATGCGCTTTGCTGCCGGCGAAATTGTCAAGGGAACCGTCATCGAAGTCCGCCCCAAGGAAGTCCTCATCGACATTGGATACAAGAGCGAGGGCGTCGTCTCCGCCAATGAATTCATCGACATCAAGGCCGTGAAAGTCGGCGACATCGTCGATGTGCTGATCGAGAAGCTCGAGGATCGCGACGGCATGGTCGTGCTCTCCAAGGAGAAGGCCGAGTTCCAGCAGAACTGGGATCGCATCCTCACCATTTGCAACGAGGGCGGCATCGTCAACGGCAAGGTCAAGGCCGTGGTCAAGGGCGGGCTCATCGTCAACATCGGCGTCGAGGCGTTCCTCCCGGCGTCGCAGATCGACATCGTGCCGCCGAAGAACCTCATGGGCTTTGTCGGCAACAACTACGATTTCAAGGTCGTCAAAATCAACCAGGAGCGCCAGAACATCGTCCTCTCCCGCCGCGAGCTCATCGAGCAGGAGCGCACCGAGAAACGCCAGAAGCTGCTCAGCGAGATGATGCCCGGCGACATCCGCAAGGGCACGGTCAAGAACATCACCGACTTCGGCGCGTTCATCGACCTCAACGGCCTCGACGGTCTTCTTCACATCACCGACATGTCCTGGGGCCGCATCGGGCATCCGAGCGAGATCCTCAAGGTCGGCCAGGATCTCGACGTCGTCGTCCTCGACATCAACAAGGAAAAGGAACGCGTCAGCCTCGGCCTCAAGCAGAAGCTCGCCAATCCCTGGGACAACATCGAGGCGAAGTTCACCGTCGGCCAGAAGGTCAAGGGCAAGGTCGTCAACCTCGTGCCCTACGGCGCGTTTGTGGAACTCGAGCCCGGCGTCGAGGGCCTCGTCCACGTCACCGAGCTTTCCTGGACCAAGCGCATTGCCAAGCCTTCCGACGTCCTCAAGCAGGATCAGGAAGTCGAGGCCGTCGTGCTCGGCATCAACCGCGACGAGCAGAAAATTTCGCTCGGCATCCGCCAGCTCGAAACCAATCCTTGGGACAAGGCCATGGAGAAATATCCTCCGGGCACCCGCATCAAGGGCAAGATTCGCAACCTCACCAGCTACGGCGCCTTCGTCGAGCTGGAGGAAGGTCTCGACGGCATGATCCACGTCTCGGACATCTCCTGGACGCGCAAGATCAACCACCCGTCCGAAGTCCTGAAGAAGGGCGATGAAGTCGAGGCGCAGGTGCTCGAAATCGACAAGACCAACCAGCGCATCGCCGTCGGCATGAAGCAGCTCACGGAAGATCCGTGGAGCAACATTGACAAGTATTACAAGGTTGGCGATCTCGTCACCGGCCAGGTCACCAAGCTCGCCAGCTTCGGCGCCTTCATCGGTCTGGCGCACGACATCGATGGTCTCGTCCACATCTCGCAGGTCAGCGAGGACCGCGTGGACAAGATCAAGAACGTGCTCAAGGCCGGCGACAGCGTGAACGCGCGCGTCATCAAGATCGACAAGGGCGACCGCCGCATCGGTCTCTCGATCAAGGCCGCCAACTACTCGACCGAACAGCTCAAGGCCGAGCAGGCGCTGCTCGACTCGCTCAAGCCGGGTGAAGACCTCGTGGCGTTGCAGCACGCGTTCGACGCGGCGGACGAAGCGCGCCAGGAAAAGGAGTAATCCTTCCCAAGTCACCATCGTGATTCACACGGGCGGGCTGGAAACAGCCCGCCCGTTTTGTTTTGTTGCGGTTGTAGAATCCCCGGAGACGTTCGGAAATGGCGGTCAGGGAGGCGAAAGGGGTATGGACTGCGGAGGCAGGACTCCGCTTTGACTGCACCTTCCGTCCATGCGGCGCACTGGAATTCACTCACCGTGCAGCCAAAGCGGAAACAGGTTTCCGCAGTCCATACCTCCAGCGGGGTTGCCCGCCACTTCCAATCGCACCCAGAATCCCCTTGAGCCGGGGCATCGCAGGCGCGATAACCTTGCCGCCTCATGAACATCATCGATGAGCTGGAATGGCGCGGACTGCTGGCCGATTGCACCGACCGCGCCGCGTTGACCGAACGCCTCGCCAAAGGGCCGATCGCGCTGTATTGCGGGTTCGATCCCACGGCGGACTCGCTCCACGTCGGCAACCTCGTCCCGCTCCTCGCGCTGCGCCGCTTCCAGATGTTCGGCCATCATCCCATCGCCCTGGCCGGTGGCGCGACTGGCATGGTGGGCGATCCATCGGGCAAATCCTCCGAACGCAATCTCCAGACGCCCGAACAAGTTGAGCACAACATCGCCGCGATCAAAGGCCAGCTCTCCCGCTTCCTCGATTTCAACGCGCCGACGAATCCCGCGCGCCTCGTCAACAACGCCGACTGGATCGCGCCGATGTCCTTCCTCGAATTTTTGCGCGATGTCGGCAAGCACATCACCGTGAACCAGATGGTCGCCAAGGATTCCGTCCGCTCGCGCATGGAGGATCGCGAGTCCGGCATCAGCTACACTGAGTTCAGCTACATGCTGCTTCAGGGCTTCGACTTTTATCACCTGCGCAAGACGCACGAATGCGAGCTGCAAGTCGGCGCGACCGATCAATGGGGCAACATCACCGTCGGCACCGAGCTTACGCGCAAGAAAATGGGCGCGACCGTGTGGGGCCTGACCTTCCCGCTGCTCACGAAGTCCGACGGCACGAAGTATGGCAAGTCCGCGTCCGGCGCGGTGTTCCTCGATCCGAAACGCACCAGCCCGTATCGCTTCTACCAGTTCTTCATCCAGTCCGAGGACGCCGATGTGGTGAAGCTGCTCAAGACGCTCACGTTCGTCTCACGCGAGGAAATCGACTTACTCGAAGCCGAGGTGA
>JBDHQG010000540.1:0-3571 GCA_039806925.1 Limisphaerales bacterium | reverse complement strand
TTCTCCAACGCGAACACCAAACGGTTTGACTCAGCGAGCCATCCTTTTTCATTACCTATCGCCTTGCAGTCGGGACAGGCAGGATGCCTGTCCTACCTTCTACTGCATCGTTCCGGCTGAGAGCCTGTCTCAGAATTCAACCATTGAGCCAGCAGAGCCTCCGCGGAGTGCGCCCGCCCCGGGCACAGAAGGGTGGGAGAGTCCGAGATCCGGAATCATTCCATGCCGGCAGACCTTCGGACGTTTCTGCGCCCGGGGACGGACGCACTCCGCGACCCCATTTTCAGACAGGCTCTTCAATGCGAAGCCAGGGCGTTGAGGGCGTTCGGAGAGGAGAGAGGATGTGCCTGTCGACGAAGCAACCGTTCATCGTTGGAAATTGGCCATTCCACGCCAAAAAGGCCGCGGAGAAACCTGTTCAGATTCTTGAATGCGGAACCGATGACTTCTCGGTAAGCAATGTCGGGGCAAGTGCGGAAGGCGCGCTTGGGGACTCCTGGGCGGGTGCGCCTTCAGGCCGATGTCGCTGCTGAATGGAAAGGCTGATTGTGGGTACATCGTTGTTTTTGAACGTGAGTTTTCCGCGGGAATACATGCGGGCCGCGCTGCTCGTCTCTCTCCTGAGCATCTGGGTGCTGGTGTTCCTCTTCTATTACCTGAACCGCTATACCAAGCGTCCGTATTTCACCACCTGGACCGCCGCCTGGCTCTTCTATGCGCTGTGGCTGACTCTCGGCCTCTCGGTCCCCAACCCGGATCCCGCGTCATTCAAGATGATCGCCCGGCAGTGGTGCGTGGGCATTTCCGCGGTGTTCCTCCTCTGGGGCAGCCTCGACTTCCTGGAGATCAAGGTGCGCCAGCGGCTGTTCGGGCTGTTCATGGGTTTTCTGCTGACGTGGAGCACCATCAGCCCGCAAGTCACCACCGACCCGCTGTTGATCCAAACGCCGCTCTTCCTGCTGATCGGCATGTCCAGCATCTTTGCCGGCGTCAGCTTTTACCGGCTGCGCAAGCAGCGGCAATTCGTCGGCGTGGGCCTGCTGTTCTTCGGCTTTTTTCTCTGGGGCGTTTATCTCGCCACCTATCCGCTCACCCTGAAACACGAGAACCTGTTCAGCGCGGGCTTCCTGGTTTCCGCCGTCCTTCAACTGTTCATCGCGGTCAGCATGATTGTGCTCGTGCTCGAGGAAGCGCGGCACATCAACGAGCAGTCGCAAAAGATGGTGGCGGCCGTCAACTCCGAGAAGGAGGCGCTGCAGCTGCGCATCCTCAATGTGGAGGAGAAATACCGGAGCCTGTTTGACCAGACCCGCAACAGCGACGAACTGCAAAAAGCCTACAACGACCTGCGGCAGACCCAGCAATCGGTCGTCCAGCAGGAACGCCTGCGCGCGCTCGGGCAGATGGCCAGCGGCATCGCCCATGACATCAACAACGCGCTCTCCCCGGTGCTGGCCTTCGCCGATCTGGTGCTGAGAAAGGAGCCGGGAATCAGCGCCGGTTCCCGCAAGAACCTGGAGCACGTCAAGACCGCCGCCGGGGACATCGCGCACATCGTGGAACGCATGAGCGAATTCTACCGCCGCCGGGAACAGAACACGCGCCTGCGGCTGGTGAACGTCAACCGCGTGGTCGAGCAGGTGCTGGATCTCACCCGTCCGCGCTGGCAGGACATGGCCCAGAACCAGGGCGTCTCCATCAAGGTTGAAACCCTCCTGAACGAATCCCTGCCCGAGCTTTACGCCAACGAAAGCGAACTGCGCGAGACGCTCACCAACCTTGTCCTCAATTCCGTGGACGCCCTGCCCAAGGGGGGCGTCATCACGCTGGCGCTCCGCGGCCATTCGACAAATCCGGAGTTCTTCTCCCAATCCACCCCGAGTCACATCGTCGTCGAAGTCACGGACACGGGCACCGGCATGGATGAAAAAACCAGGCAACGTTGCCTCGAGCCATTCTTCTCCACCAAACGGGATCGCGGAGGCAGCGGGCTGGGCCTGTCCATGGTCTATGGCATGATGGAACGCCATGAAGGAACCATCGAAGTTGAAAGCTCACCCGGCAAAGGAACCACCATGCGCCTCGTCTTTCCCGTCCGTCAGCCGCCCGCCCAGACCAGCCACATTGTCAAACCAGTCCAGGCCGCGGCCCGCCCGCTTCGCGTGCTCTGCATCGATGACGAGCCGCTCCTGCGCGAACTGCTCAAGGAACTGCTCGAATTTCATGGCCACCATGTTGTCACCGCGGATGGAGGCCGGTCAGGGCTCGACACCTTTCAAGCCGCCAGCAGCCGCGGCGAGCCGTTCGACGCGGTCGTCACCGATCTCGGCATGCCGATCGTGGACGGACGTCAGGTGGCTCAAAACATCAAGACGAATTCGCCCTCCACGCCGGTCATCATGCTCACCGGCTGGGGAACCATGCTGAACGACAAGGGCGATCTGCCCGTGAACGTGGACGCCATCATCAGCAAGCCGCCGCGCCCGGCGGAACTGCACGATACGATAGTGAATACGGTCTATGCCTCCCAGAGGACACAGGCGGCTTAAATCCAAACGTAGTTCCCGAATCTGCTGAAAGGCCGGCCGCGTTCAGCGCATCGCCGCCTCCACCGCGCCCACACACCGCCCGCACAACGTCGGATGCTTCGTATTCGCGCCGACGTCTTCTTCCCAGTGCCAGCAGCGTTCGCATTTTTGACCGAGCGCCTTGCCGACCACGATGTCGAGCGTCGGTTCGCCGTTGCCGGGCGTGACGTGGACTTCGAGTTGCGAGACGTTCAGCAGTTCACGGAGCGCGGCGAGGTGCGTCTTCGCGTCGGTGAGCAGCGGGTCGGAGCCGGTCAACGTCACCTTTGCTTCGAGAGATTTGCCGATGGTCTTCGCCTGGCGTTCCTTTTCGAGGCTGGGCAGGACGAGTTCGCGCAGCTTGAACAATCCTTCCCACGCGCCGCGCTCGGCATCGGAGCGTTGCAGCGCGCCGGGCTTCCACGTCGCAAGATGCACGAAGGGCAGGCCGGCCTTGCCGGGGATGAACTCCCAGGCTTCGTCCGCCGTGAAGGCGAGGATCGGCGAGAGCAGTTCGCACAGGCCAGTGACGAGTCGATGGAGCGCGGTCTGCGTCGAGCGGCGGCGCGGTGAATTCGCGGCGTCGGTGTAGCAGCGGTCCTTGATGATGTCGTGGTAGATCGCGGAGAGCTCCACGGCGATGAACTGGCTGACCTTTTGATACACGACGTGGAACTCGTAGGCGTCGTAGGCCGGGCGCACTTCACTCTCCAGCTTCGCGAACTCGTCGAGAATCCAGCGGTCGAGACCGGTCATGTCCGCGTCGGCAACCGTGTGCTTCGCGGGATCGAAGTCGTAGAGGTTCGAGAGCTGGTAGCGCAGCGCGTTGCGGATCACGCGATACGTCTCGCCGACCTTCTGCAGTCGCTCCTCGCTCACGACGATGTCGTTGCGAAAATCCTGCGACGCCACCCACAGGCGCAGCACGTCGGCCCCGTATTCCTTCACGTACCGTTCCGCCGTCTGCGGCTTTTGATAACCGCCCTGGCCTTGTTTGCTCTTCG
>JBDHQG010000539.1:0-3573 GCA_039806925.1 Limisphaerales bacterium | reverse complement strand
AATAAAAGGTGATGCTCGGCTCCCCGAGGCTGTTCGTGCGGGAGATCAAGGTGGCTTCATCGTTTTCCGCGGGATTGGAGCTGAAGCCCAATTGCGCGGGCCCGGATGCCCATCCGCCGTCGTCGAACGCCGGATTCCTCCAGCCAGCGCCGGGATCCTCGCCGGTATCGAGATAGCGCCAGGTGGACCCCAGGGGGACAAGGGTGGTTTGCGCCGTCAGCAACGACACAAACGGGGACAAGGACAGATACATCCATCCCAACAACCAGACGACAGGCCACTTCATAACTACATCACTTCGCTTCAGATCATGCGAAATCGCCACATGGACTCCGCGGGCAAATTGTCCCCTTACAATCGGTCGGAAAACCGGCCTCTATAAGCCACAAAGATCCCCGGGGATCAACACGGAATCAACGAGTTTACACTACACACGGGGATTCCCTTGGGAAACGGCGAATTGGAACATTCCCCATGCCCGGCGCTCTCAATTGAGCCGCTGCCGACTGGTCGCGCAAATTGACAGGCACCGACTTCTATGGTTCCCTCCGCCCGCAGCCTAAGTCCGGCTTCCTTCCTGAAGCTGGACGCGGGGGACCCAAGCTCCCCGTGCGCGGATCGACGGGATTCGCGCCTGGGACGGGGCGAACAGTGCCGGGCAATCGGCACCCAGGCCACTTTCAAGGCCGAGCCCGTCAGCTAACCTCGCCGGCATTTGGAAGAGCGAACTTCGAGAGCTGCCCCGGGGCAGCTTCCCAGATTCTCCCCGTATGAACGATTTCGGACGCAGCGGGTGTTCGAGCCGGGCCGGATGCTTTTCCGCCGTTGCGGGGCCCGGTTTGAACGAGAAACTATGAAAACAGGTTCGTCAGATTCCAAACGAATGCTCGGCCTGATGGTGGGCGCGCTGGGAGTCGTGTACGGCGATATCGGGACGAGCCCCCTCTACGCGTTGCGGGAGTGCTTTGTCGGATCGCACGCGGTCGACGTGTCCCGGGCCGGCGTCCTCGGCATTCTCTCCCTCATTTTTTGGACGCTCGCCGCGATCGTTTGCATTAAGTACCTCACATTCGTCCTGCGGGCCGACAACAAGGGCGAGGGAGGGATTCTGTCCCTGCTGGCCCTGGCCTTTGGCGATGAATCCAAGGCGGGGCGTCGTCGGACGTTCCTCGTCGGACTTGGCGTGTTTGGAGCCGCGCTTTTATACGGGGACGGCATGTTGACGCCCTGCGTCACCGTGCTCGGAGCGATTGAAGGCCTCGAAATCGCCACGCCCTTCTTTTCGCCCTATGTCGTCCCGTTGAGCATCCTCATTCTTGTGGCGTTGTTCGCGGTGCAACGGATCGGCACCGGCGGAATGGGCCTCGCGTTCGGGCCGGTCACGTTCCTCTGGTTCCTGGTTCTCGCGGTGCTCGGAGTCCGGGGCATTTTGATGGCGCCGGAAGTCCTGAGCGCGCTCAGCCCGCACCACGGCGTTCGTTTCCTGATCGAGAACGGCTCCACGGCGTTTGTGGTGCTCGGCGCGGTGTTCCTCTCCGTCACCGGGGCCGAGGCCCTCTACGCCGACCTCGGCCATTTCGGCGCGCGACCGATCCGGCGCGTGTGGTTTGCCGTCGTCTTTCCCGCGCTGATGCTGAACTACCTCGGCCAGGGCGCCTTGTTGCTGCGCGATCCTTCGGCCGCGGTGAACCCCTTTTACAAACTGGCGCCGCAGTGGGGGCTCTATCCGCTGGTCATCCTGGCCACGGCGGCGGCGGTCATCGCCTCCCAGGCGCTCATCTCCGGCGCGTTCTCCATTTCGATGCAGGCGATTCAACTCGGCTATCTCCCGCGCATGGAGATCCGCCACACGTCGGCGCATGAACGCGGCCAGATTTATCTGCCGCTGGTGAACTGGATACTCATGCTCTCCTGCGTCGCGCTGGTGCTCGGTTTTCAAAGCTCCAGCCGGCTGGCCGCCGCCTACGGCATCGCGGTGACAATGACCATGATCATCACCACGCTCCTCTTCTTCTACGCCTCGCGGAAGCTCTGGCATTGGAGCGCGTGGCAGGCGGGACTCTTGTGCGGCGGATTCCTCGTCCTCGAGCTGGCGTTCTTCGGGGCCAACGCGCTCAAGATCCTTCACGGCGGCTGGTTTCCCCTCGTGATCGGCGCGCTCCTCTTCACCATCATGACCACCTGGAAAACCGGACGGCGCCTGCTCGGGCAGCGGCTGGCCGCCAGCGTCCTACCGCTGGACGTGTTCATTCAAAGCATCGCGCAAGACCCGCCCCATCGCGTGAAAGGCACGGCGGTCTTCATGAGCGGCAACCCGGACGGCACCCCGCTCGCCCTCCTGCACAATCTCAAGCACAACCGCGTGCTCCATCAACGCGCCGTGCTCCTCACGGTGAACGTCGTCGAGGCGCCGCATGTGAATGCCGACGAGCGCGTCAAGGTCGAGGAGCTCGGGCACGGCCTCTTCCGCGTGATGTGCAAGTGCGGCTTCATGGAACGCGTGACCATTGAGGAATTGCTCGCGGCCTGCGTGCCGCTGGGATTGGAACTGCGCGAATCGGACACCACCTTCTTCCTCTCGCGCGAAACGATCATTCCCTCGAAGCGGCCGGGCATGGCCTTGTGGCGGGAACGGTTGTTCTCATTTCTCTCGCGGAACGCCCAGCCGGCGACGGCATTCTTCAACCTCCCGGCCAACCGCGTCGTCGAGCTCGGAATGCAGGTCGAGTTTTAACCGACGCGCTCCCCGAATTTTCAGACAGGCTCTCAGCCGGAACGATGCAGTAGGAAATCGCGAACTGAGGTCTGCCGTGCCGGTAGGACAGCGCTTCCAGCCTGTCCACGAGTTCACCAACGCGAACACCAAAGGGTTTGGCCAAACGAACGTTCATTTTCCAGTGCCCACCGCCTTGCAGGGCGGGACAGGCAGGATGCCTGTCCTACCTTCTACTGCATGGTTCCGGCTCAGGCCAGGTGCATTCGCTTGGAATGGCACGCGCCCTCCGACATGCTGCCGGCAAGCGAACCGCACATGGCCAGCCAGATCGACATCGAGCTTGAAGAAGCCACCGCGCAGCGGCGGATGAGCCGCGCGATTTTTTCCCGGCTCGCGGCGTTCGTCCGGCCGTATCGCCGCATCTTCGTGCTGAACCTGATCTTCACGCTGCTGGCCACGGCGTCTCAGCTGCTCGGGCCGAAGTTCATCCAGATCGGGATCGACCGTTACCTGACGAGCTTTCAGGACGCCTCGCCCGCCTCGCCCGCCTTGCGCGGGATTCTGTTCATCAGCCTCATCTATCTCGGCAATCTGCTCGTCGGCTGGTCGCTTTCCGTCGCGCAGGTGAAGAGCGCCATCCGCGTCGGCCAGGGCGCGATGAACGATCTGCGGCTCGCCGTCTTTGAACACATCCAGCGGCTGTCGTTGAACTATTTCGACAAGACGCACCAAGGCCGCATCATCGCGCGCGCGGACACGGACATCGACTCGCTCGACCGCATCATGACCTGGGGCGCGAACCAGATGCTCGCCAGTTCGCTGACGCTGGCCGGCGTTGTCGCGCTGATGGTCCAATA
>JBDHQG010000538.1:0-3582 GCA_039806925.1 Limisphaerales bacterium | reverse complement strand
AAGAGAATGGTGGCGTGTTGGCGGTCTGGTGCGATGCCGGCGCTGAGGGTGAGTGAATCGGGAACGGTGCCGGTGGCTGCGACCCGCTGGGGCGCATCGAGCAGTTCGCGAAGGCGCGCAGGGCGTGGAAGGTTTTGAGCGGAACGCCGTTCTCGTTGAAGAGTCCGAAGCCGCCGACTTCGCCGTGGAAGAAGTTGGCCATGTCGAGCGGGGCATCCTGCAAATTCAACAGCGCGGCGACGATGAAGGCTGCTCCGGGCGCGCCACCCATCTGGTCGTAGAACTTCTGGCGAGTCTCGGCCGTCGCGGATTTGGAGAGGCCGGCCCACGAGTTGTTCGGGAGAAAGTTCCATTCGTTGAGATGGCTCTCGGTGCGCGCGAAGCCGTGGCGGTCGAGGAGCTGGCGGATGGCGCGGGCGCGTTCGGCGAGTTCCATCGGGCGGTCGGTGTAGCAGTGCCAGGAGAAGAAATCCAAGGGCACGCGGTCGCGGCGGCAGAGTTCGAGGAACTTCAGCACGAACTCGGAGGGGACGAACGCGCCCTTCTCAAATTTACCGGAGTGACCGAAGGCGGGGCCGCCGACCTTGAGCTGCGGGAACTGCTGTTTGATTTCGCGCGCGGCGGTGGCGTAGAGCTGGAGGAATTGATCGTCGGTGCCGGTCCACATGGCGGGACGGTTCTCAGGCTCGTTCCAGATTTCCCAGTAGCGGATGTCGTGGCGGAATCCGTTCGCCCAGCCTTCGTTGTAGTGGCGGATGATGCCGAGGCAAATCTGCGTCCACTTGGCGAAGTCGCGCGGCGGATGGACGAAGCGTTTGGTCTTCGTGTGCTCGATGCTTTCGCCGAGGCGGAAAACCATTTGCGCGCCGGTCGCGCGGATAGCGGCGAGGTATTCGTCGGTGAACGCGAAGTCGTAGCTCGCGGGCTGCGCGGGATCGGCGTCGAAGTTCGGGAAGACGGCGTGGATGTCCACCACGTCGGGGTTCGGCCAGTGGCAATCGTGCAGGCGCGTGAAGGGAATGCCGAGCGCGCGATGTTGCTCCGTGAGGTCGATCAAGCCGCCGCCCACGAGCGGCCCTTTGTTGATGCCGTGGAGCGCACGGAAGGTGCCGTTGGTTTTGGCGAAGTCGATTTCGAGCGGAGCGGCGGAGGTGGGGGCGGCGAGGGCGAGCAGGGCGGCGATGAACGCCAAGCTGGCTAGTTTGATCAGGCGGCGCACGGCGTCATCTCCAGTGAGTAGGAGTCGAGGTAACGAGACTCATTTTCAACGAGCCAAATTCAACACATGGTTAAGCGGCGGGATTGTCATGCTCAAGTGTTGCGACTCCAGTTGGTGTCAGAAGAAGTCGCCAATGGTCCAATTTGTCTTTCGGATGCAACGTCGGGTCAGAAGAATACTCGAGCCGAGCCAAGCCGTCGTCTATCAGGCGGCGAATCATCACGTCGATCTGCTCGCTGCCTGCTGGTGTGCTCACATCTAAACCGAAATGATCGCGGCACACCTGAAACACGGGCTGCGCATCAAATCCTCCCCGATCGAAATAGCCGGTCTGTTTTAATCGAGCGAGCAATTGGTTCTCTGGAGTCATGGTGCGTGGATGCCGCCTAATAGAAAGATCAGAGCCTCCTCACGTCGGCTCCTACCAGTGATTGATTACACCTTCGACGCTTCGGGATGCACCCACGGCGTGCGGTAGGGGCGGCGCAGGAGTTTGTTCGCTTCCTTGTCGCCGACGACCTGTCCCTTGGTGGCGTCCCATTTGAGCGAGCGGCCGAGCTGCGCGGAGTTGTTCGCGAGGATGCACGCGACGCTGGAGATGCAGCCTTGCTCGATGTCCGCCACGGGCTTGCCGCGCGAGGCGATGTTCGAGAGCAGGTCTTGCATATGGACGCGAATCGCGGAGGCGACGTGGCGCTCGAGATCCTTCTCCGTTTTGTCCTCAGGGAACTTCTCGTATTCGAAGAGCGCCTCGCCGCTGACGGTCGCTTCCTTCTTGCCGCGCGGGATGAACTCGAAGCCGTTCACGCTGGCCTTGAGCGTGCCCTTGTCGCCATAGATGAACGCGGCCCACGGATACTTCGGGTCGGGCGCTTCGCCCCACGCGCGATGCGTCCAGACGACGGGCAGGCTGCCGAAATCGAACGTTGCCACCTGCGTGTCGCTGATGTTCGCGCGCGCGTTCTTGTCCATGAGAATGCCGCCGGTGGAACTGATGTTCGTGGGCATGCCGAGGTCCAACATCCAGCGCACCATGTCGAGCATGTGAACACACATGTCGCCGACGATGCCGTTGCCGTATTCCATGAAGGCGCGCCAGCCGCGCGGGTGAACGATCTTGTTGAAGGGCCGCATCGGCGCGGGGCCGGTCCACATCTCGTAGTCGAGATAGTCGGGCGGCGCGATGTCGGGCGCGGTGGCGAGCGTGTCGCGGTTCCGCATGTGGTAATAGCAGCAGATCTCCGCGTGGGCGATGCGGCCAAGTAGACCTTCCTTGATCACCTTGTTGCGGGCATCAATGAGGTGCGGCGTGCTGCGGCGTTGCGTGCCGATCTGCACGACGCGCTTGTATTTGCGCGCGGCGGCGAGCATGGCCTGGCATTCGACGACATCGACGCCGATGGGTTTCTGGCAGTAGATGTCCGCGCCGGCCTTGCAGGCCTCGATCATTTGCAGTGCGTGCCAGTGGTCGGGCGTGGCGATGAGCACGAGGTCGAGGTCTTTCTCCTTGAGCATCGCGCGGTAATCGGTGTAGGTGCGCGGCTTCTTCTTCGAGACCTGACGGGTGGAAACAATCTCGGCGGCTTCGCTCAACATCTTCGTGTCCACGTCGCAGAGCGAAACGACCTCGACGGGCGCGACCTGGATGAGGCGCAGCAAATCACATTTGCCGTACCAGCCGGTGCCGATGAGGCCGACGCGTTTCTTGGCGTCGGCAAACTCGGCGGCGTAGTTGGGGAGGGCGGAGAGGGCGAGGGCAGCAGTGCCCGTGGTCTTGAGGAATTGGCGGCGGTTCATGCGGCGGTTGTAGCGGAGAGATGGTGGCGAGACAAGCCGGGAGCGGAATCGCTTGGGAAGACCTTCAGAGAAATGCTCACGCGACGATCTCGATGATCAGCGTTGGATTTGGATGAAGCCTTCCCTGCTGTCGCTCGTTGGTCGTTGACGCCTGATTCCGTGATTACGGAAGTCTGGCGCATTCGCGAGCTCATGAGGCAATCAAGGTCCGGTTCGTCCTCCTGAGAAAAAGTGGTCGGAGCGACAGGATTTGAACCTGCGACGTCTTGCTCCCAAAGCAAGTGCTCTAGCCAGGCTGAGCTACGCTCCGACAAACTGATGGGCAATATCCACACTCAGGCGTCCTGCGGCAATGAATATCTTTTGCGGAACGGCTGCGCGGTCTCCTTTTGGGCGAGGTGGGGACGTGACGGCGCTGCGTTCGGGCGGAAGGCGAGGTCACCAGGATCGGCTGAACTTCACTTCTTCCATCAGGACGGGATCCTTGGCTTCCAGCTTGGCAAAGCCGATGCCTTGGACTGATTCGCAGTATTTGGCGGCGCCACACTGCATCACGCCAAAAATGC
>JBDHQG010000537.1:0-3585 GCA_039806925.1 Limisphaerales bacterium | reverse complement strand
CGCGGTTTTCACACGGCTGTGCGCGGGCTGCCACCGTTTCAATCGCGAGGGCGTGGCCGTAGGGCCGGACCTGTTCGACATCCGGAACCAGTCCAAGGAAACGATCCTCCTGCACATTGTGATCCCCGAGCAAGAGATCGCGCCAAACTTCGTGAGCTACCAATGCGAGCTGACCGACGGATCGTCCGTCGCCGGTCTGCTCGTGGCCGAGTCGGGCGCGAACGTGACCTTGCGGATGGCGCAGGGCATCGAGGAAGTCGTGCCGCGCTCGCGCATCCGTCGCCTGACCGCCAGCCGCCTGAGCCTCATGCCACAGGAATTGGAAAAGGGCATGACTCCGCAGGAAATGGCCGACCTGCTGGCTTACCTGCGGGGGGAACAATAGGACAGTCGCCGTGCCCGGCATGCCTGTGGCCACGATGCTTGACTGTGGCCGGAACCTGTTTGCTGTCCGGATGGGCCGACGCCGAATGCGCCCCGATCTACCGCCGGACTTGAGAGTTCGGAAACCGTGCTTGCCCTCCTGAATGCGCCCGACAAAACTAGCATCCAACATTCTCGATCTCATGTTCCCGATACGACAAATCGGACTGCGAATGCTCGGAGCCATTGGCGTGGCGTGCGCCACCGCGAGTTCGCCTGCTGCCGAGGCCACCTTCCTCCGCGCCATCAACCTGAATGGCCCGGCCATCGAAGTCGACGGGCGCGCCTGGGAGGGCACGAATGCCACGAACGTCGTCATCAGTGGCAAGCGATTCGAGAATCAAGCCGTCGCGCTCAAGCCTGCGACCGACCCGAATCGCGCGCGGATGATTCGCAGCAGCGCGTGGGGTGACAAGGTGAGCGTGGAACTGACCGGCCTGCCCGAGGGCGCGCATCAGGTGGTTCTCTACGTCTGGGAAGACACGATCAACGAGCAGTTCGACATTCTGGTGAATGACGAGGTCGTCTTCGAGAAGTTCAACAGCGGCACGGCGGGTGTTTGGAAAAAGCTCGGCCCGTGGAAGTGCGAGAGCCGGGACGGCAAAATCAAGATCGCGGCACGCGCGCCCGGACATGGAGCGGCGAATTTTTCCGGCATTGAACTGTGGGCTGGCGACGGACTGATTCCCGAAGTAGCCAAGCCGCAGTTTGTCACCACGCTGACGCCGGAACAGACGGAATTCTTTGAGCGCAAAATTCGCCCGGTGTTCGCCGAGCATTGCTACGAATGTCACAGCCCGGGCGCGAAGAAGATCAAGGGCGGGCTGGTGCTCGATTCGCGCGCGGGGGTGCAGAAGGGCGGCGACACCGGGCCGGCCATCACGCCCGGTGATCCCGAGGCGAGCCTGTTGATTCAGGCCATTCGCCATACCGATCCGGAGTTGACCATGCCGAAGCAGAAGCTTCCGGCGCAGGTCATTGCCGATTTCGAGGCGTGGGTGAAGATGGGCGCGCCCGATCCACGCGTTGAGGACACGGTGGCCGCCGCGCAGGCGAAGTCGGCCATCGATTGGAACAAGGCGCGCCAGTGGTGGTCCTTCCGTCCCGTGAAGCCGCCTCCGGTTCCTGCCGTGAAACAGAAACGCTGGCCGCTGAATGACCTTGATCGCTTCATCCTCGCGCGGCTGGAGAAGGAGAATCTCAAGCCGGCCACCGATGCGGAGAAACGCGTGCTCCTCCGCCGAGCGACATTCGATCTGATCGGCCTGCCGCCGACGCCGGAAGAGGTGGACGCGTTCCTGAAGGACAAGTCCCGCGATGCGTTCGCGAAGGTCGTGGATCGACTGCTCGCGTCGCCTCACTACGGCGAGCGCTGGGGACGGCACTGGCTCGACGTGGTGCGCTACGCCGACACGGCGGGCGACAATTCCGATTTCCCAATCCCGCAGATGCACCGCTACCGCGACTGGGTGATCCGCGCGTTTAACCGAGACCTGCCCTACGATCAGTTCGTGCGCGAGCAGCTCGCCGGCGATTTGCTTCCAGGAAGGACGACTGCCGAGACGCACGAACGCGTCATCGCCACCGGTTACATCGCGAACGCCCGGCGCTTCGGCTCGCGCGTGGATGATTATCCGCAGCACCTCACCATCGAGGACACGCTCGACAATCTCGGCAAGGCGTTTCTCGGCCTGACCATCAACTGCGCGCGCTGCCATGATCACAAGTTCGATCCCATCCCGACGGCCGATTACTACGCGCTCTACGGCATCTTCAACAGCACGCGCTATCCGTGGCCGGGCATCGAGCTGGAGCAGAAGCAGCGCGACCTCGTGCCGCTCGTCGAGCCGGGCGAGCTCGCCGAGGCCGAGACCGCGCGGAAGTCTTACGACGCGGAGAAGAGCCGGCTGGAAAAGGCCGTGCAGAAGTTGAAGGATCAGCTCAAGGAAATTCCCGCCGACGGCAAGAAGACGCACGAGACGAAGATCAAGGAGGCCGAGCAGGCGGTGAAGAACCATGTGAACAAGGGCTTGCCGTTCGAGCTCGCGTATGCGGTGGCCGAGGGGAAGCGATCCGGGAACGTCGCCATCCAAATCAAAGGCGATCCGGCCAAGCCCGGCGACGTGGTGCCGCGCCATTTCCTCACCGTGCTCGGCGCGCAGACCCTGCCGCCGAATGAATCTACCAGCGGGCGCCGGCAACTTGCCGACTGGATCGTGGACCGCAACAATCCGCTCGCCGCGCGCGTGATGGCGAACCGCATCTGGCAGCACCATTTCGGCAAGGGGCTCGTGCCGACGCCGAACGATTTCGGCAAACAGGGCAAGCCGCCCACACATCCCGAGCTGCTCGACTGGCTCGCGTCGCAGTTCATCGAGGGCGGCTGGTCGGTGAAGGCGATGCACCGCGTCATCATGCTCTCGCGCACGTATCAGCTCGCGAGCGCACGCAGCGACGACGCCATTGCGCGTGATGTGAGCAATGAGCTGCTCAGTTCCTTCCCGCGCCAACGTCTGGACGCGGAGTCCATCCGCGACACGCTGCTCGCGCTCGGCGGCAACCTCGATACAAGCCCGAGCGGCCCGCATCCATTCCCGCCGCAGACGGAGTGGAAATTCACCCAGCACAATCCGTTCAAGGCCGTTTACGAAACGAAGCGCCGCAGCGTTTACCTGATGACTCAGCGCATTCAACGTCATCCGTATCTGGCGATCTTCGACGGTGCCGATCCATCCACCAGCACGGCGGCTCGCACCACCAGCACCACGCCGCTGCAAGCGTTGTTTCTGCTGAATGACAAGTTTGTCCACGAACAGTCACAGGCCTTCGCCACGCGCATCACGAACTCCGCGAAGGACGAGCTGTCCCGCATTCAATTCGCCTACCAAGCTGCGCTGGGGCGCCCTCCCGAAAAGCCCGAGATGGAGCAATGCCGGAAATTTCTGGCCGATGCGCGAAAGCGACTTTCGGAGTCCGGCACATCATCAACAGACCACGAAACTGAGTCTTGGCGCGCGATGATCCGCGCGCTTCTGCGACTAAATGAATTCGTTTACTTGGATTGAGAGAATGAAAACGAATTTCCCACAGATTCAAGGAAGCCACAGATGAACTTTTCAAATCCACTCTGTGGTCTCTCTGAATCTGCGGGAACCAAAGACC
>JBDHQG010000536.1:0-3585 GCA_039806925.1 Limisphaerales bacterium | reverse complement strand
GATGGTTCCGGCGAGCGGGCTGAAGAGCTGGCGGCGGCGGAGCCCCTCGACGGCCATGTCGTATTCCACGGCGGCGACGCGATACTCGGCTTCCTTTTTCTCAAGCTCCTCCTTGCTCACGCCGGCGGTGGATTTGAAGAGCTTGGCGGTGCCGTCGAAGTCCGACTTCTTCTGGTCGCGCACGAAGCGGCGCCGGTCGGCTTCGAGTTCTTCGAGGCGCTTGTCGAGCTCGAGCAGGACTTCGCCTTCCTTGATGAAGTCGCCTTCCTTGAACTTCCGCGTGGTGACGATGCCGGGCACCGGCGTGCTGAGCGTGACATCGAGAATCGGCTCGGTGATGCCGGGGGCGGTTTCGGCGGCACGCGCAGTCACGGCAGCCAGCACGAACAGGGCGAGGATGAAAGCTCGGGCGTGGGACAGGTTCATGGTTTGGGCGGCGTGGGCTGAGGAGACTGATTGGGCGGACGTTTGTCGTAGCGTTGCTGAAGCTCCTGCGCGAAGCGCTGGTATTGCTCCTCGGAAATGCCGTGCTGCTTCAGGAGCGCGCTGGTGCGGTCGCGCACTTCCTTCTGCGAGAGATCGAGGTTGCGCGAATTGAGGAGCGAGCCCTGGACGAGTTCGAGCTCCAGCAACGCGCGCTCGTATTGCACCTGGGCTTCCACCACGGAGTTCTTCGCCTCGAAGACGGCGGCATCGACTTCGAGCACGCGGCGGCTGGTGGTCTTGCCGGCGTCGAGCCGGGCGCGTTCGGTTTCCAGCAGGCGCGTGCTGTAATCGACGACGTTGCGGTAGTTCGCGGTGGATTCCTGCGTGCTGGCGACCTTGCGCAGCGCGGTCTGGATGGCGTTGAGAATCTGCGTCTCGGTGTCCTTCAAGGTCACGAGCGCCTGCTGCTTGCGCAGCTTCGCGGCGGCGAGATCGTTGCGGACCTTGACGCCGCCGCCAAGCGGAATGCGCAGCTCCGCGCCGACGGACCACGACGGGAAGCCCGCCTCCTGAATGTCCTCGAACGAGCTGCCGGCGTCGGGCCCGAGGCCGTTCAAGCCGTAGCTGGCTTTGAGGTCGAGCTGCGGCAGCCGCTGGTTCTTCGCGTAGGCGACGCGCACGTCCTCCTGTTTCATCTTCTTCAACTGCGCGAGGTAGTCGGGGTTCTGCTCCAGCGCGATCTGGCCGCTCTGATAGAACGGCGGCGTGGTGACGGCGATTCCGGGTTCGTCGTTGGCCCAGAGGATCGCGGTGGCATCCTCGCCGGACATCGCGAGCAGGGTGCGGAGCTGGCTGACGTTCTCGAAATACTTCTGCTCGGCCTCGGCGAGCTTGGATTTGCGGAGGGCGAGTCCGGCGCGGGCTTCGAGGACTTCGAGCTCGGAACCCTTGCCGGCGTCGAGCTTCGTCTGGTTGTCGGTCACGAGCGATTCGGCGACGCGGACGGATTCGTGGAAGAACCGGACCTGTTCCTGCGCCATGTAGAGATTCCAGTACGCCGCCTCGGCCGTGGAGACCACGAGCATCATCTGGCGGCGATATTCCTGAAAGCTGACGTCGGACTGGAGCATCGCGACGCGGATGCTGGCCTTGGTGGCGGAGAGCCAGGCGTTCTTGAGCACGGGTTGCGTGAGGCTGATGCCGGCGAAGGTCTGCCACTCGCCGCGCGTGCCGTTGGTGACGATGGTGCCGGCGGCTGGATCCTGAAGGTTGTTCCGCAGGTCACGCAGCGTGTAGCCGAGGCGGACCTTTGCGCCGGAAGGCACGAGCGCCTCGAGGCCGGCGTTATAGACGTTGTTCTCCTCCGTGAAGACGCGCACGCCGCTGCTGCGCCGCTGCTCGGCGGTGTTCTCGCGCTCGTTGTCCACGCGGTCGTAGCCGAGGACGAGTTCCGGCTCGAAGATGCCTTCCTCGCCGCGGGTGCGCTTCTCGCTGATCTCATATTCCAGCACGCGGGCGCGCAGGCTCTCGTTGCGCTGGAGGACGAGCTGGACGAACGATCGGAGGGAAAGAACGTTCGTAGCCGGGACTTGAGGTGCCGCTGCCTCTGCCGCGCCCAGCGACGAAGCTCCGGCAACGGTGCCGAACAGCAGGGCAACACGCGCCCACTGCTTCACCTTCGTTGCCAACTGTTTGGAGCAAAGCGACTCCGCCACGACCATCGCGTTCAAGGTGGGCGTAGCTGTAGCAAACGCGCCGGAACAGGGTCAAAGGGAAACGCGGAATTTTGGTGACGAGATTTTCATCGACGGCGAAACGAAACGGGAGTTGAAGGCGCGGGCGGATGTCCTAAAGTTTCGCCAGAGCGACACGTATGACACGACAACAAGTTCTCGATCTCTACTTCATGGAAAACCGCGCGAAGCTCATCGACCTCGCGGCGTTCCTCGACCGCGTGGATCGCGCCGAAGGCGACGCGGACTTTCGGCTCGCCAGCTTCAAGGAGGCGATGAAATGCCTGAGCGACGGCGCTCCGCATCGCGCGAAGAATGTTTTGCTGTCGCTGAGCGATCCGACCGTCGAGCCCATCGAGAAGGCGCCGGGCAAGGGTGCCGTCGGCGCTTATCCGGGAAAATAGGTTTCACGTATTACGTATCACGCTTCACTCATGCGCTACATCGAACCTCACGGCCACATGGTCAGCCGCACGACGGATGACTACGTGAAGATGGCCACTGCCGGCTGCGCCTGTGTCTGCGAGCCCGCCTTCTGGGCTGGTTTCGACCGCAGCAGCGTCGACGGCTTTCACGATTACTTCTGTCAGCTCACGGACTACGAGCCGAAACGCGCCGCGAAATTCGGGCTCGCCCATTATTCCTGGCTTTGCATCAACCCGAAGGAATCGGAGGACGTCGAGCTCGCGAAGGAAGTGATCGGCATCATTCCGAAATTCATCGGCCGCGCGAACGTGCTCGGCATCGGCGAGATCGGGTTGAACAAAAACTCGCGCAACGAGCTGAAGGTTCTCGAAATGCACGTCGACCTCGCGGCGCGCACGAATGAACTCATCCTCGTCCACACGCCGCATCTCGAAGACAAGCTCAAGGGCACACGTTTGATTCTCGACGTGTTGAAAGCTGACAGCCGCATCAAGCCCGAACGTTGCATCATCGATCACGTCGAGGAACACACCGTCCAGCTGGTGCTCGACCGCGGACACTGGGCCGGCATGACGCTCTATCCCGAGAGCAAGTGTACGGGCGCCCGTGCCGCGGACATTCTCGAAACTTACGGCCACGAACGGCTCTGGATGAACAGCGCGTGCGATTGGGGCGTGAGCGTGCCGCTGGCGGTTCCCTACGCGGCGCTGGAAATGCGCAAGCGCGGTTGGACGGCGGAGAAAGTGGACGGCGTGATCTACGGGAATCCGATCCGGTTCATGAGCCAGAGCCCGAAGTTCAAGCTCTGACCATCTGAACCGGACCTGCGGAGCAGGAGGATGGTCAGCCGCCGGTAGCCATAACGCACCCGCACGGCCACCAGCTCCTTGAGCCGCGCCGTGAGGGCCCGGTTGTCCCGCGGATGTGCCCGGTAGTAATACGACGAGCGCTCCAACTGCATCAGCCCGCACGCCCGGCTCCTGGTGATCTCAAACACCTG
>JBDHQG010000535.1:0-3594 GCA_039806925.1 Limisphaerales bacterium | reverse complement strand
GCACCGTTCCGCTAAGACAGACGACAGTTATCGATCTGCGAACCGTTCGTGAAAGAACTGGAGGCTGGCAGGCTTGAGGTAGGGGATGAAAAGCAGGGAGGTGTAATGTCCGGTGGGAAGGAAGATGGTTTCCGGCTTGCCGAGGGCGCGGCGCAGTTCGAGTCCTTTCCGGGTCGGCACGGTGCGATCAAAGAGCGCCTGAACCAGGAGGAGCTTGGAGCGGTCCGCGCCCGCCGCGACGCTGAGAGGATCGCAGGTGATCACTTTCTGAACTTCCTCCTGAAACGCCGCCTCGGTGAGCTGATGCGTCTCGCGGAACTTTTCCCGGCGGCGGACGAGTCCCGGTTCATTGGAGTGAGTGATGACGAAGGGCAGATCGCCGCCCGCGAGGGCGATGACGGCGGCGCGGATGCGGGGCTCCAGCGGCGTCAGAAACGCGGCGCGAATGCCGCCCATGCTGATGCCGAAAACCCCGATGCGCCCGGCGTCGAGCTCGGGCCGCGTCTCAATCCAGTCAATGGTCTGCCGCGCGTCGATGGCCGAGTGCAGCAGCGTGTCGTTCACCTCTTCGAGCCGAGTGATGGTCTTTCGCAAGCCTTCGCGCCGGACAAGAATCGCGGCCAGGCCGTGCTTCGCAAAGTAGGCGCAGAAATGTTTCTCCGCCGGATAGCCTCCGCCCAGGATGGGCAGCACCACCACCACTGCCAGCGGATTGGTGCCGTGGGGCCGGTAGTAGTCGAGTTCAAGCAGGCGATTCGTCGCGTGCGGTTCCGCGACGGCGGGCAGATGGACGCGGTGGATGGTGAATCGTCTGTGCCGGCCGATCTCGGTGATGTCGGGAGCCGTGGCCGGATGATTGGTGTAACGAACCTGCGCTGCGATGACGGAGGGAACCGGCGCCGGTTCGCGCCGCGCCGTGCTTTCATGAACGTGGCAGCAACCGGCTCCGAAGAGCGTGAGGACGCCGAACGCAATGGAGGCAACGACGCAACGCATGGCCGGGTTGAACTACGTCAGAATGTAGCACCGGCTTGAGGCGGGAAAAATCCCAATGAGCCAAACCAGTTGATGGCCCCTTGGGAAAGCTCGTGACAGGCTGGGAGCCCCTCCTACCTGGGCGATCCATCACTGGATCGGGAATCCAACCGCATCATTCCAGCTCAATGCCGCACTTCCACGATGTCGCCGGGCTCCAGTTCCGGATTCTCCTGGCCGCGGAGCAGCCGCCGGACGTTCACCGTGTAAACCTGTCCTTCCCGAGTGAGGGTGAGGAAGCGTGGATCCCAGTCCCATGTGTAGCGCGCGGCGGCGAGGGCCTCGGCGAGAGTGATGCCCTCCCTCCAGGCGACGCGGGGATGACGGATGTCTCCGCGGAACCAGACGGCGGGCTCCTTCTGCTGCTTCTCCATCTCGGCGCGGGCCTTGTCCTCGAACACCGCCTTCTGCGCCTCGCGTCTGGCGCCGGATTTCGTGACGCAGCCGCACGCCATGCAGAGCAGGATGAAGCTGAGGGCCGGAACGCGCATGGGCTCAGCAGCTGGTGGGAACTTCCTGCAAGACCTCGACGCAGTGCGGTATCGCGCCAACGACGAAACCCAGGCATTCGACTGCGCCGCTGGGCTTGCCCGGCAGGCAGAGGACGAGCGCGCGATCCACGACGGCGGCCAGGCTGCGGGAGAGAATGGCGTTCCTGGTGATCTTCATCGATTCAGCGCGCATCACTTCGCCGAAGCCCGGCAGTTCGCGGATGGCAATTTCGCGTACCGCCTCGGGGGTGACATCGCGCAACGCGACGCCCGTGCCGCCCGTCGTGAGAATGAGCGAGCAGCCTTTGTTGATGTGTTCCCGGATCGCGCGCTGAATGTCGCGCTTCTCGTCGGGAACGAGGGCCTCCGCCACGATCTTCCAGCCGTGACCTTCGGCGGCTTTCCTGAGCGCGGGGCCGCCCAAATCGTCGTAGAGCCCCTTCGACGCGCGATCCGAGATGGTGATGATGCCGGTTTGAATCTGCATGGGCTGAGTAAAACAGTCGTGTTGTCCGCGGTAAACGTTGAATCAAACCGGCAGCGGCCGCTTCGTCTTCGACACGAGCTGGATCGCGCCGATCCTCATCCCTTTGTCCACGGCTTTGCACATGTCGTAAATGGTGAGCGCCGCGACCGAAACAGCCGTCAACGCCTCCATCTCGATGCCGGTCTGCGCCGCGATCTTTGCGCCGGCGGTGATGACAATGCGGTCGCGGGATTTGGGGAACTCGAAGCTCACCTCGCAATGCGTGAGGGGCAGGGGATGGCAGAGCGGGATCAGCTCGCCGGTTTTCTTCGCGGCCTGAATGCCGGCGATGCGCGCGGTGGCGAGCACGTTTCCCTTCGCGATCTTGTCGTGCTGAATCAGCGCCAGCGTCGTCTTGTGCAGCCGGATCTCGCCGCGGGCAATCGCGGCACGCAGCACGACCGGCTTGTGCGAGACGTCAACCATGCTGGCCTGGCCGTTTGAATCAAGGTGCGTCAGTTTCACGAGGCGGCGGCGTTGAGGGATTGTTTCCATTCAGCGGCGGCGCGGCGGATTTGCTCGCCGGTCTGGATGCGCGGTTTCACGAACTTGGGCGTGAACCACGGAAAGGCGCCGATCAAATCGAGCGTCACAAGAATCTGCCCGTCGCAATCCGGACCGGAGCCGATGCCGATCGTGGGGATCGAGATCGCCCGGGAAACCTCCTTCGCGACGGGCGGCGTGACAAGTTCAAGGACGATGCCGAAGGCTCCGGCGGCTTCGAGCGCGCGGGCGTCGGCGAGCAACGCCTCGCGCTCCGCGTCCCGCCTGCCCTTGATCTTGTAGCCGCCTTCTTCGAGGACGCTTTGCGGAAGCATTCCCAGGTGGCCGAGAAACGGAATGCCGGCGGCGACGATGGCGCGGACTTGCCCGATGATGTCGTGGCCGCCCTCGGCCTTCACCGCCTCGGCACCCGCGGCGACGAGACGTTGCGCGTTGGCGACCGCCTGCCCGGGCGTTTGATAGCTGTGATACGGGAGGTCGGCGGCGAGCAGCGCGCGCGGCCTCACCCGGGCGGCGGCGCGGACGTGATGCTCCATCTCGTTCATCGTGACATGAGTGGTGTCCGGGTAACCCAGCACGACCATCCCGAGGGAATCGCCGACGAGGATGAGCGGAATGCCCGCTTCATCGAGCAGCTTCGTCAGCGGGTAATCATACGCGGTGAGGGAGGCGATGCGTTCCCCGCGCGATTTCATCGAGCGAAGTTCGGCGGGCGTCACTTTGGCAGGTGCCATGTGGAAACGATTGCGGCGAGCCCCCGCTTGAACAAGGGGAAAGTTCGGAGCGCCCGTTCAACGGGGCGGCGGCTTCTCGACTCGCACCGCGATGACCTTGTATTCGGGCGTCGATGTGACGCTGTCGCGCCGGGAGCCGACGAGCTCGTTCAGCGCGATGTCCTCCTAATTAAACCTCGCAAAAAGCTCTCCCTGCTTCACGCTGTCCGAGATTCTGATTACGCCTCGACGGTTGATCAGGCGAACCAGATCGCCGTCCGCGACACCCAGTTCTCATTCTTCCTTCTTGGATACATCCATCTTG
>JBDHQG010000534.1:0-3598 GCA_039806925.1 Limisphaerales bacterium | reverse complement strand
GAGGGCTGGCGCAGGCCGCGATAGGTCGTCGCGCAGCGGATGCCCGGCATGTGTTCCGCGAAGCGCGCGTAGAGCTCGAAGTTTCCGAAGTGGCCGATCCCGACGACCATGCTCGGAGGGCTTTGGCCCGCGCCGCCAAACATCGCCTTCTCCACGCCCGTGAACTCCAGGTGCGGCTTCAGCTCCTCCCAGCTCATCGAAGCTGTTTTGATCGCGCAGCAATAATTCTCGCCGAGCCGCCGGAAATTCTCCTTCGCCAGCGCGCGAATTTCCTCCGGCGGGCGCTCCTGGCCCAGGCAGATGGCGAGATTGCGCTGCGCGACTTTCCGATGCCGCGCGTCGAGGAAATAGGCCACCGCCCCGCCGCCGCGTCCGATGCGGGCGACCCAGCGCAGCGGCAGGGCCTGCAGGAACTTGATCAGGCCCAGCACCACGAAATAGAGCAGTCGATCCATCGTTTTAGCGGAAGCAAATCTGCCGCACGCAGTCGTTGAAGTCCTTCGCGCCGGCCACGATCTTGATCTCCACGCGCATGAAGTAGAACGGAAGATCGCGCCGGTCGATCTTCGGGAAGCGCACGGCGTCCTTCTGCGTGGTGATGATGATCTGTGCCTGACGTTTCTTGCCGCGGTTCACCGCGTTGAGAATTTCCTGCTGTGTGAAACGGTGGTGATCGGCGAAGCGTTTCGAGTAAACCAGCTCCGCGCCAAGTTTTGCCAGGCTGTTCTCGAAGCTCTCGGGCTGGGCGATGCCGCTGAGCGCCGCCACCTTCCTGCCCTTGAGCAGTTCGAGATCGTGGCGCTCGCCCGTGAACACGTCCTCGAAGTAAAGCGGCTGGTGAATGCACTCGATGATGCCGGCGGCGGAGTTGTGCTTTGCGATGCGGGCGCGGAGCCGCGCGGTGTTGCCGTCGCTCTTGGTGATGAAGATCGTGCTGGCGCGGGCCAGATGCGATCCGGGCTCGCGCAGGGTTCCGCGCGGCAGGAGATATTCGTTGCCGAACGGCGCCTGGCAGTCGATGAGCACGATGTCGCGGCGGCGGCCGGCGAGTTTCCAATACTGAAACCCGTCGTCGAGCAGGAGCGTGTCGCAGCCGAACTTCTCGATCGCGTAACGGCCCGCCTTCACGCGGTCCTTGTCCACGAGCACGACGACGTCCTTGAGGTTCGAGGCGAGCATGTAGGGCTCGTCGCCGGCGGTTTCGGAATCGAGCAGCAGCGACCTGCCGTCCGAGACGACGCGTGGCGGCGTGGTGTCCGAACGGAACAGGAGGCGGTCGATGAGCCGCTTGGTCAGCGGCGGCGGCTTGGAACGGTAGCCGCGCGAGAGAATGGCCACCGTGCGGCCTTGGTTCTGCAATTCGCGCGCGAACTTCTCGACGACGGGCGTCTTGCCCGTGCCGCCGACCGTGATATTGCCGATCGCGATGACCTGCACGCCGAGCGTGGAATCGCGCAGCAGTCGGACGTTGTAGAGGAAGCGGCGCAGCTTGACGACGAGGAGGAAAACTTTCGAGAGAACGAACAGGATCGCGCGCACGAGATCGGCGGCCCTGCCCCGGCGTTCCTCCAGGATGACTTCCAGGACGAACGTTTCGAAGGCTTCCGTCCAAGCTCGAATCGTGTCGCGCATTTGAGGGGCGGAGTGTGGCGAAGGCCCGGAAAAGCTCCAAGTTCCAAGTTCGCGGGCGGGCGGGTTCGCGCGCGGGATTCCGGGCCGGAAATCCATGTTCAACCGGCGGCATCCGTGATTCACTTCGCCGCACATGGCGCATATTCACGAGAAGATCGATTTCACCGTGGCCATCTTCGTGGTGCATGAGGGCAAGGTGCTGCTCATTCATCATCGCAAGCTGAACAAGTGGCTGCCGCTCGGCGGGCACGTCGAACTGGAGGAAGACCCCGAGCAGGCCGCCCTGCGCGAGGCCCGCGAGGAAAGCGGCTTCGACGTGGAATTGCTCGGCGAACGGCCGCCCACGACGGAGCCCGGCACCCGCGCGTTGATTGGCCCGCGCTTCCTCGACATCCATCGCATCAGCGACACCCACGAACACATCGGCATGATTTACTGGGCGCGTCCCAAGGGCGGCACGATGGCGCTCGCCGAGGCCGAGCACCACGACATCCGCTGGTGCAGCCGGGAGGAGCTCGACCGCCTGAGCCCGCCCATGACGAATGCCGTGAAGTGGTATTGCCACAAAGCCATCGAGGAAATATCCGGCGCCTCGAACTAGGCGCATCGCGTTCCTTCATCACGCATCACGCATCACGCCCCTGATGACCTCCCGCCAGTTGAAAGCCGGCTGCTTTGTCCTCGAAGGATTGAACATCTACGCGGCGGCGCTCTACTTCAATTACCTGTTCTTTTACCTGAAGAAGGAGTTTGGCTTCGGCGACCGCGAGAACCTGCTCTTCGCCGCGGCCAACGGCTTTCTCTACATCTTCTTCTCGTGGTTCGCCGGAACGTTCGCGCAACGCCGCGGTTACTATCGGGCGCTGTTCGTCGGGTTCGGCACGATGACCGTCGCGCTGGGCGCCGGCTGTTTCGTTCGCGGCTGGCCGGCGCATCTCGCCGTGATGCTCGCGTGGACGGTGGGCCTCTGCTTCACCTGGCCGGTGCTCGAAGCCCTCGCCAGCGAGGGCGAAACGCGCGCGGGATTGACGAAGATGATCGGCATCTACAACGTCGTCTGGGCCGGCGGCGCCGCCTTCGCCTACTTCAGCGGCGGTGCGCTCCTGGAGGCGCTGGGACCGCGCAGCCTGTACTGGTTCCCGGCCGTTCTTCACGCGCTGCAATTCGCCCTCGCGCTCTGGCTGGATGCGAGATCGAAACAAGTTCGCCCACCGCCAGCGCCCGGGCCGGCGGTGGCCGTGTCCGCAACCCATCCCCATGTCCCCGCGAACGCCGCGGTCTTTCTGAAGCTCGCGTGGCTGGCGAATCCCTTCGCCTACATCGCCATGAACACCGTCATCCCGCTCATCCCGGAGCTGGCGATGAAGATGAACCTCTCCACGACCCAGGCCGGCTTCGTCGCCTCGGTCTGGATGTTCGCGCGCCTCTTTGCCTTCATCGGGCTCTGGGCGTGGCCCGGCTGGCATTACCGTTTCGGATGGCTGGCCGCCGCCTATGCCGCCATGGTCGTCAGCTTCGCCGCGCTGCTGCTGGTGCCGGACCTCGCGGTGATTGTCGCGGCCCAGTCGATCTTCGGCCTCGCCGTGGGCCTCATCTATTACTCGTCGCTCTTCTACTCGATGGATGTGGGCGACACCAAGGGCGAACACGGCGGGTTCCACGAAGCGCTCATCGGCGTGGGGCTCTTCGGCGGGCCGGCCGCCGGCGCGGCCGCGCTTCATTTCGTTCCCGGGAAAACATCCGCCGGCATCTGGGCCGTCAGCGCGCTGCTGGTGCTGGGGCTGTTCCTCCTGTGGCGAATCCGCCCGCGCTGAACGGGCGCAACTTGAGGGCCTGTGGCCACAGACCGGACCGCGACCGGTCCCCGGTCGCAGCGGGTGAAGCGCACCGGCATCGTGGAAGTTTGCCAGCACCGCCGTCCGGGCGACGCGCTGCGAGCCGGGACGGCTCGCGCTCCGACGTTGTT
>JBDHQG010000533.1:0-3606 GCA_039806925.1 Limisphaerales bacterium | reverse complement strand
GCGCGCGACGGCGATGGACCGCGTGCGCAGCATCGAGATTCTCACGGAGCTTCACGGCGGCTTGAGCCAGCGCGTGGCTTCGGTCTGCGCGAACGCGAATGCGCCGCTCGTGCGCGCGCGGACGGCGTGGTCGCTGGGCGTTCGGCCGTTGGAGGATTCCGGCAATCTGCTCCTTGGCCTCTCTCGCGATGGCTCACCGCAGGTGCGCGCCCATGCGTTGGAATCTTTACGGCAACAGTTCAGCAAACTTTCGATCGCTACCGTGCAGCAGGCGATCGCGGCGAATGTGGCGCATCCAGAGAAACGCATCCGTCAGGCCGCGGCGTTGCTGGCGACGCAACTGCCGGACGCGGCGTGGAACGGGCTCTGGGCGCAGCAGGCGGGCTCCGTTCCGCAGGCGCGGTTGACGTTGTCGCTCGTGAACCTGTGGCGCGGCAATTCCTCGCAGATCAACAAGCCCGTGGCTGACGTGGCGCTGGGCGTCCTCACGCAATCGGCAGATCCGAACCAGCGGCTCGACGCGCTGCGCCTCATCATGATGGCGCTGGGAGATTATCATTTGAAGGAGCCGCCGCTCGAACTCTACACGGGCTACTCCACGCCGCTTCCGCTCGAAGCGGAGCGCGCACTGGAAACCCGCCTGCAAACCGCGCTCGCACGAATCCTCCCGTCAGGCAATGCGACGCTCGATGCCGAGGCGGCCCGCCTGCTGGCGGTCATTCAGTCCTCCGATGCCACCGTGCCGGCGAAGCTGCTCGGGCTGATTCACGCGGGCACGTCGGCGACGATGGATTTCCATTTCCTCATTACGTTCTCGCGGCTGAAGACGGTGGCGGTGACGAATCACACGGCGGCCGTCGCCGGTGCGGTGTTGGGCCTCGACCGCAAGTTGTCTGGTCAACAACAGCGCACCAAGCAGACCTGGGACACGCGCCTCGGCGAGCTGGTCGGCGAGTTGTTGAAGAAAGATTCGCGGCTCGGCGATGCGTTGCTGCGGCATCCTGACTTTGCGCGCCCGGCGCACTTGCATCTTGTGAATTTGCTCGGCGCGGAGCGACGGCTGGCGGCGGCTCGACTCTTCCTCACCGCAGTCCAGCGGAACGCGGCGTTCGCGTGGACGGAGCCGCTCGTGGACCTGTTGTCCGTGTTGCCGGACGAGGAGATTCATCCGCTCTTCCGGCGGCAGTTGAACCAGGTCGCGCTGCGGGATCGATTGCTTATCGAGCTGTCGAGCAAGTCGCTGTTGCCGGACCGCGAAGCCTTCGTCGCGGGCCTGGGCTCCGTGCGGCCCGAGACGGTGCGCGCGTCGCTCACGGCGCTGCTGCAATTGCCGGCGGATTCACTGAACACCAAACATCATCTCGCGGCGCTGCGGGCGTTGCGCGGTTTGTTAAGGGAACCGAAGGAACAGTCCGCGCGCGCGAATGCGTTGGCGCTCTTGACGCGGTTGACGGGCCAGAAGTTTGCCGTGCCGGAGCCGGCGACAGATTTGGCGAAGGCCTACAAGCCCGTGTTCGACTGGTTCGCGGTGAAGTATCCCGCGCTGTTCGCGCAGTTCGATGCGGCGGATCAGGATTCACCGGCGCGCTGGGCGCAGCTCTACAAGAGCACGCCCTGGGCTCGCGGCAACGCCACGCGCGGCGAACAGATCTTTGCCGAGCGCGGCTGCGCGGTGTGTCACAGCGGGTCGAAGCTGGTGGGGCCGGACCTCGCCGGGGCGGCGCAACGGTTTTCGCCGGAGGATTTGTTCAACGCGATTGTCTTCCCGAGTCGCGACGTGGCGCCGGCGTATCGGATGACGACGTTTCAGTTGCGGAACGGCGAGGCGTATTCGGGCATCGTGGCGTTCGAGTCCGCCGATGGCGTGATGATTCACACCGGCATGGGCACGACCCTGCGCCTGAACGACACGGACATCGCGAGCCGCCAGCCCAGCGCGTTATCCTTCATGCCCGCCGGATTGCTCGGCGGCACCGGCCCGCAGGACTTGGCGGACTTGTATGCGTATCTGAAGACAATTCAGGCTGGGCTATAGTTTGTGGGGTGCCAGAGCCTGCAGTGTTAATCTCGATGATTTCGATAGTATGCTCCCTCTGCGGCAATGCAGGGGTAAAACAAATAGGCAAGCGCGGTGCGTAGTGGCGTCTCCGCGCTGACCAGCACAATCGCGTGGGGAGTTCCGTCCTTCGGCCAAACTTTTTGGGCAGGCCCCGCGAATCGGTAAGCTACATAGGCACCGACGTATGTCGTGAAAGCTGTCGCGACAATCCAGAGAAACATGCTGTCGAACGAACGTTTCACTAGGTGGGTCAATTCTTCGGAAACCAGACTCTGCCCTCGACAATCGTGAGCCACCGGTCAGTGCCGTCCGGAGCGATGAGGTGCGCAGAGAAGACTTCGCCATCAGAAATCCGCGAACGGGTCACAAACCGCACGTATCGACGTGCCGTCGCCTCTGATGTGCCTACTGCAAACGTATCGAGAAGAGCATCGAACGCCTCGACACGCTCGCTGAGCGTCAGTGACGTATCGGCGACTTGCTGGCACAGTGCGCCGCGCTGTCGGCTCAGTCCACTGCACCCGGAAGTGCAGAAGCTCACTGTCGCAAGGGCAATTGTTATAAGGGTGCGCATACCCAAGACCATAAACCACCACCTCGTTCCCAACCAATAAGTTACGTGGCTAGTTTCTCAGGAGGTGGCGTGTTGTCCATGGTCACTTGCCTGGAATTACGGTGAACGTCCGATCCATGTGGACGCGCACAGTGAAGGAAAATGCCTGAGCCGCCGCAGTGCTGGGCGGCGTATTGGTGCGCAGCCAGTGTGCGTCCCAGTGGTAGCGCCCATCGCTGTCGGTGTGAACACGCACCGAACTGAGGAAATGACCTGTAAGGTTTGTCCGATTCGTTTTCACGAAGTTCTCCGCGACTATAATCGCGTCTGTCAGCGCCAGCGGTGGAGGCCACGATGCTCGGTCGGCCGCATCGAGTCGGTGCGGCAGGGCCAACAATGTAGTCGCAATCACAATGGCGTTCAGGATTCGCATAGCGCAGTCCGCCGCCGAACAGAGTGTTGAGCCGACTTTTGGCACTGCCATTTGATATCGGCGTGCCTCCGGGCAATTTGGGTTTGGCTTCCTGTTCACAGGCTTGAATCAAACAGTGGCGGCGCGTTTCGTCAAAACCAAACACCGCGCGCGGGGCGCGAACGATCTGGTAGGGACGGCTTCCACGCCGTCCGTGATCAATCCTTGGCACGCACGAAGGCTCAGGGCGGTGGTTTTGGGAAGCCCGTGACGACGGGCACGCGCTTGCCGGAGAAAAAATGGGACGCGGTGGAACGCGTCCTTACCGCGCGCCACCTCTCCCCGTGCCCTCTCCCCCATTTTGCAAATGGCGGAGAGGGAGTTTCATCGCGGGCTTGCGTGCAGCGTGATGAGTGCGACGGCGGGGGCTTTTAAACGCACTTCAATCGCGCCGATGGCGACGTTGGTGCCGCGCTCGATGGTTTCCAGATTGCGGTCGGCGTCAAGCACGCGGATTTCGTGGAGGGTCGGCTCGCGCCACGGGAGGTTCCGCAGTTCGATGCGGTGAAGTGTTTCGGTGCG
>JBDHQG010000532.1:0-3606 GCA_039806925.1 Limisphaerales bacterium | reverse complement strand
AAGCGTGCGGGCTGTGGTCGCGATGGCGTGGCCGGGCACGCGAGTTTCTTCCAGGTCGAGCAGGACGGAGGAAATCGCGGCAAGATTGGTCAGCAGGCTCCCGCTCAAGTCCACAGGCGGGAAATATCCTGCGGCTTCGCTGGCCGCGAGCACGGCGTTGCGGAGATTCGTGAACGCGACGGCATTGGTGGCCTTGATCGCGTTGACGAAGTCCGCCAGATACGAACCGCCGTGCGCACCACCGACGGAGATCAGCTTGTGAACGGCGCCCTTGTGATAGTTCGGGCCCTGCGACGCGTAACCCTGCGCGTGGAGCCGGGCGAGCACCGCCCCGGAGCCGTGTGCCACGATGTCCACTTGCGATGCGGCAAAGCCGGACTGCCGGCTCTGCTCAACCGCCTCGGTGTTCTTGAGGAACAGCTGATCGGCAACGGCCGCCGGGTTCGTGCCAGACACCAGCGCGTAATCGAAGAAGTGGACGTTCATCCCCGCATCGAGTAGCTCACTGAACATCGCATTCCACTCCGACGGCCCGTTCCACCCATCATGCACCAGCACGACGGGCGGGCGGGCCAGCGGGATGGTTTGCGCGGCGATGATACGATTCCCGTGTCGCAATTGAATCGTCACTGGCTGAGACGCCGCATCGAAATCGAGCGGCGATTCGTAGAGGCAAATCGCCTTGTTCGTGCCGCCGCTGGTGACGAGCGTGGCCGGCACATCCATTGCCCAACTGGTGGAATCCAGCGCCAGCAGGTGACCATCGCGCCCGGAGGCGGCGTTTGTGCCAGCGATGACAAAGTGCAAAGCTTGCGCCGAGTTGGTGTTAACGCCCTCCAGCTTCACTCGCAGAACCAATCGGCTCGCGCCATCGGCCACGACGCCGATGCGCGGCTGCCCACCCGTGAAATACGCGCTGGTGTTGGTGAGGAAATCCGGCGAATTGCCCACGCGGAAATCCACGGCATCGACCATCGCCTCAAACGTGGATTGGCGGACGTGAACCGTGAGCGTGAGCCGGTGCTCCGACACGCCAAGGAGGTCTGAATCGGCCTGGGCAACGATGGCGAAGGTGTAGGCGCCGGCAGCATTGGGCGTCCACTCAACGCGGCCGGTGACAGGATCGAGGGTGAAGCCGGGCGGCGCGTTCTCGGTGTACCAGGTCAAGATGATGTTGCCTCGCGGGTCGCCGTCCTCGGACTCGCCGCCATAAGCCTCAACGAAGTTGTCGGCGTCGAACTGGTAGGGAAACCCGACGAGGGCATTCGTCGCGCCAGTTGAAAGAATGCGCGGTTCCAATGGCCAGGCTTTGAATACTTGGGAGACACCGCCCACTTGTTTCTCGAAGACGATCATTCCGCTGCGGTTCACATCGACCCACAAGCCGGTCAAGGGCTGTGGTGGAGTCGAATCGTCCATGAGCTGGCCGAGAATGGTCGAGCGAAGGTTGCCGCCGTTGGCGTAAACCAAGTCAGGATTCTCGCGCGGCGCATCGCTGATGCTGGCGGCGGCGGCGTTGAAACGAAACCGGTTATTGAAGAAAATCTGGTCGCCGCGCGAGAAGACGTAGTCTCCCTGGGCATTGGCGTCCGGGTGACCGTATTGTTCCGGCGGATTGGAATAAAGCGCCGTGTTGGTGCCAATGAACAACCAAGACTCGTGTACTTCGTTACCGGACAATGTCCCAGAGAAGTTGTGCTCATAGCGAACGACGGATCTGCCATCGCTCGTCAAAGAAGGTTCTGGGGAGTACGTGAAATCTTCTACTCGCAGCGAGTTGTTGTTCTCTCCCGATTGGTAGATGACGCGTGGCACCGGATTGGTGAGGGCTTCGGAATCACTTGGATAGCGCAGAATGTCTTTGGGAAGATTTGACCCTGTGCGGCTTCGGTAATAGACCACGCTCCCGTCATCCGCAATCGCGGGAGAAACGGCCTCGCTGTAGTTCGTTTCAGGTCGCGTGATTTGTCCGCGACCGTCATTCACTTGCACCTGCCACAACCCATCGATTCGTTCCTGCCAGACCACATCGCCCCGGTTGTTCAAGCGGGGAAACCTTTGGTCACGCGGGGCGGGACTGACGCCCCTCACATCCACGTAGTAAGGCGGCGAAGTCGGTCCCGGCGCTTGGGCAGGCGCGAAGATTTGGACGGTGACGGTGGCTTCGGGGGAAGGAGTGCCGAGGTCGTCGCGGACGGTGTAGCGGAAGGTGTCGAGGTTCGTCACGCCGGGATTGGGCGTGTAGGTGATGGCGCCGGTGAACGCCTCCACGCTGGCCGTGCCGTTCGTCGGCGCGCGGGTGATAGTGACGGTGGACGGGTCGAGAGCGCGTGTCGCCGAGTAGTCGTTTGACAGCACATCAACCGGTACCGGCTGCCCAGTTGATGTGATTGCGCCATCGTCCACTGCGACTGGAGGACTTAGGGTCACGAAATCCGGCAGCGTCGAGATTACCGTTTCGGAAGAGAAACCCCGATGCGAAACAGAGACTGTCGCCGTTCCACTTGCTTTGAGCATGACGAATCCTTGTGGCGTCACTTCAACAATGTCGGTATCGGAACTGGAATAGGCGGCAGGTTCATCAGCTGGAATGTAGAGAAGGCTGCGATTGCCGTTCTCGTATACCGCCCAAACTTGCAACGGCATCGTCTGACCGACGGTCAAGGCAAGATTCGTCGGTGACAACGCTATACCGACGATACTTTGGCCAGCGGGTCGATTGGTTACGGAGAGCGGATTTGCATAGATCATCACATTGTTCGTCGAAGCATAGCCCGCATAAAGCACGACCTCACCTCGAACTGCCCCGCTGATGTTGATGGTGATTTGAGTCAAGTCGCCTGACGCGGGCTGCAGTAGAATTCCATCCGTTGAGATGCCGTTGGGACCGAAGGCGGCGGCAAACCAGAACGGTTCGCCATCAACGGGCCACGAGGGATCTGGTGTCATCCGGAAGGAAACCGCCTCCGATCCCTCCAGCGCAGGGGAACTCGCAGCCGTCAGAGGAGAGGGCGCGGCAGGCAGAGGAGATATTATTGGCGCGAGCGGGGAAACACACGTCAAAGGTACGGCGTCGAGAACTCGGTTCAGTCGATCAGGAGTGGCAGGGTCTGGCAGATAAAATGGCCCAAAGGCATTCGTGGGACCGTCCATTAGCTCTACAAGTCTTGCGGCGACGCTTGCGCTTTCTGTTTCTTTGAAATCGGCGGAGAACACACCGGGGGTCGCGTGTGCAATGTCGCCCATCACCCAAGACCAGCGGTTGTCTCCACCAGAACTCGGATAAGCAATTTGGCTGGCGAAATCAACGATGCCGTCAGACCCATTGGGTATCACTCGCGCCACCGCGCTTGGACGACAAAGGCCAGCCAGTGAAAATGTCCACCCGCAGGATTCCAACCTACAGCCGATTAAATGAAATTTGGCGCGGCTATCAATGGCATGACTTGAGTTGTTGATTTCTGAGATCTGGTCTCCCCATGGATCAAACTTGTCTTGCAGCAAACCGAGACTCCAGAAAATAGCAGGCACTTCAGAACAGCCAGGCGTGCCAAACAGTTCATCCATGTATTTGTAAAGAGTAGAGCCGTTGTGCGGACTGCCGAT
>JBDHQG010000022.1:0-15720 GCA_039806925.1 Limisphaerales bacterium | reverse complement strand
CAGCAACACTTCCGCGATCTGCACCGCGTTGAGCGCCGCGCCCTTGAGGAGCTGATCGCCCGCCACCCAGAAGCACAGGCCGTTGTCCAATGCGCAGTCCTGGCGGACGCGTCCGACTTCGCAGTTGTACTTCTCGGCGACGTAGAGCGGCAGCGGATATTCCTTCGCCTCGGGATTGTCCACCACGTCGAGGCCGGGAGCCTTCTTGAGCACTGCGCGCGCGGCTTCGACCGTCACGGGCTTCTCGAACTCCGCGCTCACGGCGACGGAGTGCGCGCGATACACCGGCACGCGCACGCACGTGACGCTCGCGCGGAATCCGGGGTGATGCATGATCTTGCGGCCTTCGTTCTCCATCTTCATCTCTTCCTTCGTGTAGCCCGTGGGCAGGAAGGAATCGACATGCGGCAGGACGTTGAACGCGATCTGGTGCGGATACACTTCCTTCGTCACCGGCTTGCCCGAGACGACTTCGCCAACCTGGCGTTCGAGTTCCTCGATGGCCTTCGCGCCGGTGCCGGACACGGCCTGATAGCTGGAGGCGAAAATGCGCTTCACGCCGAACGCCTGATGGAGCGGATAGAGCGCCATGAGCGTGATGGCCGTGGTGCAGTTCGGGTTCGCGATGATGCCGCGATGCTTCTTCACGTCGCTGGCGTTGATCTCGGGAACGACGAGCGGGACGGTGTCGTCCATGCGGAACGCGCTGGAGTTGTCCACGACGACGCAGCCGGCTTTCGCCGCGATGGGCGCGAATTCCTTCGAGATGCCGCCGCCGGCGCTGAAGAGCGCGATGTCGATGCCTGCGAACGAATCCTTGGTCAGCTCGGTGACGGTGACGTCCTGGCCCTTGAACTTGAGCTTCTTGCCGACGGACCGGGCGGAGGCGAGCAGGGTCAGCTTGCCCACCGGGAAGTTGCGCTTCTCGAGGGTCTTGATCATCTCGATGCCCACGGCACCCGTGGCACCGACAACTGCGACATGCGGATTCGGATTCATAGTCAAAGGCCGACGACTATAACCACCGGCGTCTTCGTGTCAAACCACGGGCGTGAAGAAGTGACTCAATCATTGCCGCCGGGCGAAGAGATTTATTGGCACCATGCCGTTGCCTCGCTACTTTTTCGCGTCCGCTCCCCGGCAGGCTTGGCGAGAATATCGGCGCCATTTCGCCCGTCGAAGTGGCGGTTCAAATTTGCCCTATGATTCTGCAACGTCTTCTGATGCTGATGGCCCTGGCGCTCTGTTCGCTGCCGTTTTCCGTGACGGCGCAACGCGGGGACAAACAGGGCGAGGTTCAAGCCTCCCGCATTCCCAAGGAGAAGATCCCGCCGTCGCCGCCGCTCAAGCCGGAGGAGGCGCTCCAGGCGTTCAAGATTCAACCGGGCTACCAGATTGAACTGGTGGCGAGCGAGCCGCTGATTCAGGTGCCGACGATTTTGCAGTTCGATCCGGACGGACGCCTGTGGGTGGTGGAGATGCGCGGCTTCATGGCGACGCCGGACGGCACGGGTGAGACGAATCCGGTCGGTCGCATCTCGATCCTCGAAGACGCGAACGGCGACGGCTCGTTCGAGAAACACAAGGTGTTCCTCGACGGCTTGGTGATGCCGCGCGCGTTGCTGCTTGTGAACGGAGGCGCGCTGGTCTGTGAGCCGCCGAACTTGTGGTTCTATCCGATCAGGAACGATCAACCCGGCGCGCGTGAGTTGGTGGCGGCGGATTTCGCGAAGGACGCCGATCCGACTCTCGGGCTGCGGATGAATCCGGAGCACTCGGGCAATTCGTTGATGCTCGCGATGGACAACTGGATCTACAGCCTCTACCACCCGTTCCGCTATCGCTTCATGGACGGCAAGTGGCGGCGCGAGCCGGTGCCGCAGCGCGCGCAGTGGGGGTTGTCGCAGGATGACTTCGGACGGCTTTACTACACGTCGAACAGCGACCAGCTGCGCGGCGACATGGTGCCGCCGCATTACTTCGGCGCGAAGGTGAAGCAGAAACTGCCGGGAATTGGTTTCCAGGTGGCGAAGGATCAAACCACCTGGCCGGCGCGCATCAATCCCGGCGTGAACCGCGGCTACCAGGCGGGCACGTTGCGCGAGGACGGCACGCTGGCGAAGTTCACGGCGGCCTGTGGCACGACGATTTACCGGGGCGATCTTTTTCCGCAGGACGCCTACGGCAATGCCTTCATCTGCGAGCCGTCGGCGAATTTCATCCGGCGCAACATCCTCACTGAACAGGACGGCCTGGTCTCCGCGCGCAATGCTTATGAACAATCCGAGTTCCTCGCCTCGATGGATGAGCTGTTCCGTCCGGTGAATCTCGCGACGGGACCGGATGGCGCGCTCTACATCGCGGACATGTATCACGGCATCATCCAGCACCGGTTCTTCCTCACGTCGTACCTGCGCGAGCAGGCGCACGACCGTGGCATCGACAAGGTGGTGGACCACGGCCGCATCTGGCGCGTGGTGCCGGGCGGGAAACGCCCGCAGCCGGTCGTGCGATTGACGGCGCTTTCTTCAGCCGAACTGGTGAAACAGTTGGAGAATGCGAACGGCACCCGTCGCGATACCGCGCAGCGATTGCTCGTGGAGCGGAACGATGCTTCGGTGGCGCCCGCGTTGAAGACGCTGGCGGCGAGCGCCTCGAATCCGGCGGCGCGGTTGCACGCGCTGTGGACGTTGGAAGGGATTCATCAGCTCGATGACGCGACGGTGAACGCGGCGCTCAAGGATTCGCATGGCAAGGTGCGCGCGGCGGGCGTGCGGTTCCTGGCGCAATCGGCGAGGCAGGGCGGAGGTGAAGCTTCCGGCTCCGGGCGGCTGCTGGCGCTCGTTTCCGATGCGAGCGCGGACGTGCAGGTGCAGCTGGCGCTGGCGTTGAGCACGCTGACGCCGGATGACCGGGTGAAGGCGGGCGTCGCCCAGCTTGCGGCAAAATCGGGCGCGGTTTTGGTTCGCGATGCGGCGGCATACGCGCAGGCGACGTTGGAGCCGGTCAAAGCCGAGGCGCCGGTGGCGAAGGGTCGTCCGCTCACGCCGGAGGAGAAGCGGCGTTTCGAGGCGGGCAAGGCGATGTACGAGGCCACCTGCCTGGCATGTCATCAGGTGCATGGCATGGGACAGATTGGCCTGGCGCCGCCATTGTCCGGATCGGAATGGGTGGCGGGCTCGCAGGAGCGGCTGATCCGGATTGTGCTGCACGGCCTGCGCGGCCCGATCAAGGTGAAGGGCGAAACGTTCGAGCTGGACATGCCGGCGCTGGGGGTTTTGGACGACGATCAAATTTCCGCGGCGCTCACCTATGTGCGCCGGGAGTGGGGCCACACCTTTGAACCGGTGGCACCGGAGGCGGTGAAGAAGGTTCGCGACGGCACCGCCAGCCGCGAGGAGGCGTGGACGATGGCGGATTTGTTGAAGATCCCGTGAGGCATCGGGGCGCGGTGGCGTTGGCAAATTGATTCAAGTGATCCGGAACATTATTTTCGACTGGTCGGGCACCCTGGTTGACGACCTGCCGGCGGTCTGGGAGGCGACGAATCATGTCTTCACCCGGGCCGGCGTGGCGGCGTTGACCCTGGATCAATTTCGCGCGGAGTTCTGCCTGCCTTTCACGCGCTTTTACCAGCGTTACACGCCGCATGTGCCGATGCCGCAGCTGGAGGAATGGTTTCATGGAAAGTTCCGCGAGGTGCAGCATTCAGTCGAGGCCCTGCCGCACGCGCGCGAATTTTTGATGTTCTGCCGGGAGCGCGGGGTCCGCACGTACGTGTTGAGCACGGTGCATCGCGAACATTTTACGCTGCAGAATCGCAAGGTGGGCTTCGAGGGGTATCTCGACCGGCCCTACGTCGAAATATGGGACAAGCGGAAGAAGATCCATGATCTGCTGGCGGAGAACGGCCTGGTGGCGGAGGAGACGTTGTTCATCGGCGACATGGAGCATGACATCGAGACGGCGCATCACGGAGGCGTCGGCTCCTGCGCGGTGCTGACCGGCTACAACAACGTCCAGCAGCTTCGCGCCGCCCGGCCGGATGTCATCGTTGAACACCTGGGCGAGCTGCGCGCGTTGCTGGAACGGAACGCGATGGAACTCCCGGCGGGGCACGCCGCGGCCCGGCGCAACGACGAACGTCCTGTGGTGACGGTGGGCGGGCTGATCCTCGATGAGTCAGGTCGGGTGCTGATGATCCGCACGCACAAGTGGTCCGGCCTCTGGGGCATCCCGGGCGGCAAGACCAAGTTTGGCGAAACCTCCGAGGCGGCATTGCGCCGCGAGATTCTGGAGGAGACGAACTTAGTGATCGACGACATCCGGTTCGTGCTTGTCCAGGATTGCATTCACTCGACGGAGTTTTATCGGGACGCGCATTTCGTGCTGTTGAACTACACCTGCCGCCGCGCGGGACATGCCGATGTCCGCCTGAACGAAGAGGCGCAGGAGTTTCGCTGGGTCACGCTGGACGAGGCGTTCAAGCTGCCGTTGAACCACCCGACCCTCGTGCTGCTGGAAGCGGTTCGGGATTCGGCGGGCTGCGCCTTCAATCGATGAGCGCCGCCGGAAACCGGGCGGGTGAAGATTTTATGGACAAGATCAAGATTGCGGACCTCGAGGTGTTTTATCGCGTGGGCGTGCCGGAGGAGGAGCGGGCGAAAGCCCAGCGCCTGCTCATCACGATTGAGATGGAGCACGATTTTGCGTCGGCCGTGGCGCGTGACAACCTGGCGGAGACGATCGATTACCACGCCGTGTCGCAGCGGGTGCTGCATTTCGGGACCGACTGTCACTGGGAACTGATCGAGACGCTCGCGGCGGACATTGCGGCGATGATTTTGGAGGAGTTCAAGCCGCGCAGCGTGTTCATCGAGGTGAAGAAGTTCATCATCCCGCAGGCCGCCCACGTCTCGGTCGCCCTGACGCGCACGGCGCGTTAGAAGCGGGACGGACGGTTTGTCATGGCTGCCTGAGTTGGAGGTTTCCGATGCGGGCGAGGTTTTGCTCGATGGCCTGGAGGTAGGCGTTCGGCCCGTCGGGGCAGGGGATGTTCAGGTAGCGATGGAGCGCGCCGAAGTCGTGGGTGATCTTGGGCACGACGTAGTTTTGCCAGAAGCCCGGCGTGTTCCGGATCAGTTCCTCCGCGCTTTTGTACATCGCCAGCCGCCCGGCGTTCGCGCCTTCGTGGCGCGTGGCTTCGGCGAACTCCTCGAAGAGCACGGGCAATTTCTCCACGTAATCCGGCGCCGCCATCTGGCCGAGGAGATCGGCGGTGGCGAGCGCGCCGCCCAGCGTGCGTTCCAATTCATCGCGGAATGGAATGGCGTCCATCCGCGCGTTCACGCCCGTGCAGGAAATCATGTTGCAAATGGCCCCGATGTCCGGGGCGCCGAAGCCGCGCGCGGAGAGGAAATCGCGGGCGAAATCCGCGCTGCGGGCGACGTGCGTGAGCGTGTATTTTGCCCCGGTGCCGCCGGTGTCGCCCTCGCGCTTCAGGTAGCCGGTGTCGTGAAAGAGGATGGCAAGGAGGACGAGTTGAAACCGTTGCGGATCGAGAACGGGCCGGGCCTTCGCCTGGTGGCGGCCCTCCAGCAGGCGGACGAGGCACAGCGTTCCTTGCAGCGTGTGTTCAAGATCATGGTAGCGCGCATCGATGGGCAGGTAGCCCGGCACCGCTCCGGAGAAGCACTGCTCCACCCAGTCGAAGGCCTCGTGGACGAAGGCTGGATCGGTTTTGAGAAACAGGCGCAGGCAGGCCAGGCGGACCTGCTCTTCGACGGCCTTCGGACTGCGCGTATCGACGTGGGCAAACATGCGTCAGGACGAGGAGGCTTCTACTCCGGGCGCGCGCCCTTGGCCAGCAGAAGAATGTTGGCATGGCTTCACCACAGGGCGATGGCGAGTCCGCTTCCGACCATCGCAAGACTCCAGAGGACGGCCACGGCCGTTTTGCGGGACAGCCCGAGCCGGACCAGTTGGTGGGAGAGATGATTGTTGTCGCCCACATGGAAGGGTTTTCGCCGCCAGGTTCGCCAGCCCACCACCCAGCACAGATCGAGCAGCGGCACCGCCAGCAGCAGGGCGGGCCCGAGGACGGAGGCCGGCGGGGCGTGAGTGGTCTGCCACAGGCCCGGCTCAAGCACGATGACGGCGAGCGTGAAGCCGATGAGGTGGCTGCCGCTATCGCCCAGGAACGCCGATGCCGCCGGGTAGTTGAACGGCAGAAATCCGAGCGCGGCGCCGGCGGTGGCGGCGGCGAGGATCCCCGGCAACAAGCCGCCGCCGCGCAGGGCGAGGATCGCAACCGGGATCGCGGCGACAATGCAGAGTCCCGCGCACAGGCCGTTCATGTTGTCGATGAAGTTGAATGCGTTCGTCACGGTGAGAATCCACAGGACGGTGACGGCCAGCTGGAGGGCGGGCTGTTCGTCGAAAATGCCGCATCGAACGCCGCCGAGGGCCGCGCCGACGGCGACGAAGAGCTGGCCGAGGAATTTCGTGCCGGGACGAAGCTCGAGCCGGTCATCCACCCATCCCAGCCCGGTCATTGCCAGAAGGCCGGCGGCGATTGCGGTGAAATGGGCCGGGCTGCGATGGAAGGCGGCTGACAGCTCCTGGGGAAAGCGCGCGATGCCGCCGGCCGCCGCGAGCATCCACCAGAATGCCATGCTGACAATGAGGCCGGTCAGCAGGGCGAGGCCCCCGGACAACGCCAAGGGCGCGTCATGAATCTTCCGCTGCCCGGGCTCATCGATCCATCCGAGCCGTTGACAGAGCCGCCGCCAGAACGGCATCGATGCCGCGGTGGCAACCACGGCGAGCAAGAACGTGGCGAGGAGCGGCGTCAAAGTTTGCTTCATTCCGTCAATTTTTCGGCGGGGCCAGGCGTTGGTAGAGGGCGTGGAGATCGTCCACCATTTTCTCCACGGAGAACCGTTCCTGGACGAGTTGCCGTCCACGCCGCCCGAGCCGCCCGCGCAACGGCGGATTGTCCGCGAGGTGGAGGAGCGATTCGATCAGGGCGGCGCGGTCGCCGGGAGGGACAAGAAATCCGGTCTCACCTGGAATGCAGATTTCCGCCGCGCCATCGCAATCGTAAGCAACCACGGGCCGGCCGGCTGCGAGCGCCTGCGGCAGGGTCCGGGCCAGGCCCTCGCGATACGAGAGGTGGACGAGCGCGTCCATGACGCCGATGAGCTTCGGAATTTCGTCCGGCGAAACAAGACCGGTGAACACGAAACGGCCGCCCAGGCCCAGCCGCCGGACGCGTTCCCGCAAGCGCTCTTCCCACGGGCCCCCGCCCACGAGGAGAAAGCGAATCCCCGGCTTGCGACGGACCAGTTCGGGCGCGGCGTCGATCAAGTCATCGTGGCCCTTGAGCTCGAAGAGGCGCGCGATCTTGCCGACGACGAAATCGTCCGCGTTCAGCCCCAGCCGTGTTCGGAGGGCGGGATCATTGTCTGCGGCAAGGAAAGGCTCGAGCGGAAAGCCGCTGAACACGCGGGTGAACTGTTCCGGCCGGCCGATGCCGGCGCGGAGATACTGCCGCGTCATCGCGTCCGCGACCGGGATGAAGTGGGTGGTGTACCGGGCGGCGAACCGCTCGGCGGCGGTAAACAGGAGGTTCGGCATCCGGCCTTGAAATCCGCCAAACGAGGGGCCGTGAATGGTGTGGACAATGATCGGGACGCCCGCTCGCCGGGCGGCCACGCGGCCGAGAATTCCGGCCTTGCTGCTGTGGGTGTGGACGATGTCGGGGCGGAGTTCGCGCAGCATCCGCGTCAGCTCGCGGAGGGCGCGACAGTCGTTGGACGGCGCGATGTTCCGGACGAGATGCGGGGCGATTCGCAGGGCGTCGCGGTGGCGGTCAAACAGCGGCTCCAGCGAACCTTCGCTGCCGGAGGTGGGGCCGCTGATGAGGTTGACCTCGAGTCCGGGCTTTTGCCGGAGGCCGAGGACGGAGGCGACTGTGTTTTCCTGCGCTCCACCGATGATCAGTCGAGTGATGAGGTGGGTGACGCGCATGGCGCGACGGGCGGCTACGGGGAACCGCCGCCTTCGAGCAGCTTGATGCGCTCCCTGGCGACGGCGATTTCCGGCGCCCCTTCGGGGGCGGCTTTGATGAAGTCGTTGAAGTAACCGATGCTCAGGCTCTTGTTCTTTTTGCGGAAGTGGACATCGCCCAGGCCAAACAGGGCCACGGCGCGGTAGTTGGAGCGGGCGATGTTGAGCAGCGACTCGAAGTCCTTCTGCGCCGCATCCAGGCGATCGAGCCGGGCGTTTGCCGTGGCGCGATTAAAGAGCCCGATCTCGTCGTTGGGCACGAGCTTGAGGGCGCGGTCGTAGTAGGGGATGGCCTCGGTGAACTTGTTCAGGCGCGCGTTGATCGCGCCGTAGTTGATGAGGGCGCGATGGCTGTCCGGCTGGGCCTGCAGCTGGCGGTCGAGGACGGAGAGCGCGTTCGTAATCCGGTTCAACTGGAGATAGATGTCGACCAGGGCGTCCCACGGTGCGGAGTTTTTCGGGAAGCGTGCCGCGGCGCCGACCAGCAGGCGCTCGGCCGTATCCAGTTCATTGCGGCCCACGCGCGCCCAGGCTTCCGATTTGAGCAGCTCGATCTCCTCGCCTTCGGTGATCTTCTGGCCGTATCTGGCGCGATACTGCCGGATCTTCTCCATCGCGATGTCACTGAGCTGGGCGCTGGCGATGGAGGAAATGAACAGAAGCCCGGCGGTGGCGTTCTCCGGGTCGAAGCGCAGGGTGCGTTCGAAGTACTGCGCGGCCTGGCGGAAGTTCCCGTTGCGCCGGAGCGTCTCGCCCAGCGCGGCGCAGGCCTCGGGATAATCAATGGGCCCGGCGAAATTCATGATGGCCACCCAGTTGCCCTCGAACAGGGCGAGGCGGTTGGTGACGCCTTCCGAGAGTTTTTCCGGGATGCGCCGGGTGGCCTGCCAGTGTTTGTTGAATTCCAGGTTGAGGTGGGCCGAGGGGCTCACCGGGTTCAGCTTTGCGGCCCAGTCAAAGTATTCGGCGGCCAGCGGAAAGGCCTCGGCGCGCTGCGCCTCGACGCCGAAATGGTCGAGCACGCGTGAATAGCTTTCGCAGAGGTAGGTTTCCATCGTGCGCGGGCGCGGTGTGTCCTTCCCCGGCCTGGGTTTGGTGAAGGGAACCGCCTTTTTGAACAGCGGCTCGATCTCGGACGCCTTCAGCGAGCGCCAGTAAGCGTCCTGCTGTTTCAGTTCCTCCGCCGTCAACACCGGCGCCCCGACGGTGTTGGTGGGGTAAAGCTTCAGTTCATAAACCATCTGGCGCGGCTTCGCGTAGTAATACTCGAAGTAATATCCGAAGCTCGGCTGGAGGTAGACGACGGAGTTGGACAGGCTCAGCTGGTAAAGCATGGCGATCAGATCGGTCGGCTGGAAGAGCGTGCGCGCGCCGGGCTCGCGATTGAACTTGGGCCACCGGTCCGGATGGTGTTTTTGCAGGAACCGGTGGTAGGCGGGCACGGCGAGGGAATCGGTGCTGACGAGGATGTGCTTGTGGCCGGGGTTGCTCCGTTGCAGTTCCCAGTTGAGGGCGTGGAGCCGGAACGCATCGTCGCTGAAAACGATGGCGCCCTGGGGAGGCAGGGATTTGACGGTTTCCTTGGTCAGGCGGTCCAGCGCCGGTCCGGCGTTTGCCATCATCACGGGAAGGTTCTTGTAGATCAGGCCCGCGGGAACGGTGAGGAAGAGCGCCCAGGTGAGGAGGACGATGGCGTGGTTGATGGCCTTGCGCATCGGCGACGGACGTTGCCATGCCTGGGGGCCGGGTTTCGCGCCGAACACGAGCAGGAAGTAACCGGCGCAGTAACCGATGGCGAGCGCGCCCAGATAGTAGAGCGGCAGAAAGGCAAAGATGCCCCCGCTGAGGTGACGCGGGCTGAACGCGGGATCAAACGCGACGTAGGCGCAGGCCAGGAGGAAAATGCCGTGAATGAGGTGCGTCATCAGATTGGTCAGGGCGTTGCCGACGGGGCTGATGTCCCCGAATTGCGCCGGCCAGCGGATGCCGATGAAAAGGATCGGCAGGAGCGAGGTCAGGCTCATGATCGCCACGAGCACGCGAGGGATGGCCAGCAGCGAATACTTTTGCTGGCCGAAATTGCTCCGCAGCAATTCCCAGAAGGTGTAGCCGGAAACGTTCGACGCGCTCTCCATGGCCGGCAGCACCAGGTAAAGCGCCAGCCCGGCGATGCCGCAGCCGAGCACGCGCAGGATGAAGCGCCACTTGAAGAACGCGAGGCCCTTGATCCAGATGAGCGCGGCGAGGAACGCGGGGAAGAAGGCCACCATCGCGAAGTTGTTGGTCACCGAGATGCCGTAAACAAGGGCGAACCAGGTCAGGCGGCTTTCCTTTTCGTCCAGACGATATTGCAGGAGCGCGTGGACCAGCCATGCGAAGAGCAACAAGTCCAGCGCCTCGGCGCGGGCGGCGCCGGCGTGTTCCCAAAACGTGAGCTGGAGCCCGCAGACGAGGACGGCAAGGACGGGGGGCATCCAGGCGGCGGAGATGCTGAGCAGCGAGTAGTCGCTGCGCTCGACGTTGCGCTGGCCGCGGGTGCGGTCGTGCGGCAGCAACGCCACAGATCGCGCGAGCAACCCGAGCGCCAGGGCCGAACAGCCTGCGGAGAAGAAATTGAGCGCCGGCAGTTGAATCCCGAATGGCAGCCAGCTGAAGGGGTAGGTGACGAGGACGTGCAGCGGCGCGACGACGCTCGACCGCCATTCCCATCCGGCGACGCGCGAGAGGGTGTTCACGCCGGAGAAGCTGAGATAGTGATTCAGGGTGAAGGCGTAGAACAGGAAGGCCGCTGCGGCGATGATCCACGGGAGGCGGCGTTGCATGAAGCCCAGTTCAATTTTTTGTTCGGAATCCATGAGGGCGGAATGTTGGTGAAGCGGAGGCGTCCGGGATCAAATCAATTCTGGCCCGGCGTGGGGAGAAGGCCCGGTTGCGGGGCGGTGGAACAAGCGGGGGCGAAGTTCAGGCTGCGCCCGGGGGGATTTGCGCCAGATTGCGGTGTATACATCACTAGTTTTGCGCCAGCCGCACGTCCGCCACACACTCGACATGTTGTGTCTGGGGAAACATGTCCAGCGGCGTCACGTTTCTGAGTTCAAAGACACCGTCGGCGCACAAAACGTTCAAGTCTCGCGCCAGCGTGGCGGGGTGACAGGAGACGTAAAGCACCTGGGCCGGACGGTTTTGGCGGAGGGATTCCAGCCCGACCGGCGGACAACCCGTCCGGGGCGGGTCGATCAAGATCGTGGTCTTGTTGGAATCGAAACGCCGGAGCAGCTCCGGCATCAATTCCTCGGCGCGGCCTTCGATGAACTCGCCGTTGGTCCGGCCATGTTGGGCGGCGTTGAGCTTCGCCGCCTTGACGGCCTGGTGGTCCACCTCCACGCCGACGAAGGAATCCACAAGGTCGCCGACGGAGATGCCGAAGAAGCCGACGCCGCAATAGGCATCGACGAGATGGCGTGTGCCGGCGTCGCGCAGTTTGTCGCGTACGGTTTCCACGAGGCGCGGCAGGAGAAAAAAATTGTTCTGAAAGAAGGAATCGCGCGGCACCTGCCAGTCTTCCGGCGGAATGCGGATGACCACCTTCAACCCGCCCTTGGGAGGCGGGTGGGCGCGCACATGCCGGATCTGTTCGTTCAGCGCGGGCTCGGCGATCTGACATTCTTCCAGGTCCACGACGAGACGGTTATCGGCGCGGATAAAACCGATGTTCAACTTCTGCTCGGGCTTGTTCCACTGCGAGCGGATCATGAGCCGGTTCCGGTAATGGTAGGGATTGGGGCAGGGGATGACCGACGAGACGACCGCCTTGGGAAATCCACCGATGCGCTCGAACAGGTCCGCGATCTGTTTTTGTTTCAGCGCCAGTTGCTGCGCGTAGTCGATGTGCTGATACTGGCAGCCGCCACAGTCGCCGAAGTAACGGCATTGCGGCGTGACACGATGGGGCGAAGGCTTGAGCGCCTGGATCAGCTTCGCGCGGGCGAACTGCTTTTTGACCTCGGTGAGTTCCGCCTCCACCTCCTCGCCGGGAACAACAAAAGGAACAAACACCACGAACTGATCCATCCGGCCCACGCCCTCGCCGCCGAAGGCGATGTCGGTGATCGTCAGCGTCACACGCTGGCCCGGCGCGTGGGGGGACGGTGCTGTTTCGGTCATGCAGAGGACGGTGGAATGGCTTCGAGCTGCGAACGGCCTGCGCCCGTGCGCGGGCGAACTTGGCGAACTTACCTGCCGTGAGGATGCTGTTCGTAATGCCGGCTCAAGAGGTCCGCGCCGAAATCACCCTGAAAATCCCGCCACACGGCATGGACGTGATTGTTGTTGTTCTGGGTGTTGTCATATTCGAGCAGGAACGTCGGTCCCTGGACGCGGTAGTAATGTCCCTCGCCCTTCTCCGTGCCGCCGGCCCACGCGAAGAGGATCTTCTCCACGCCGGCCTTCTTGATCTTCTTGAGGTCTTCCTTCGCCAGTTCCGGGCGGACGCGCTGGACATATTCTTCGATCAGCTTCATCAGCGAGGCGCGTTGTTTCCTGTCCATCTGCGCGGCGGAGAGGCCCTTTGCTTCGAGGGCTTCCACGCGGCGTCTGGCTTCGGTGAAGATTTCCGTGGGGGCCTTGGCGTTGAAGATGGCCAGCTGCTGTTGCCCGGCATTCAGGGATTTGACCAGTTCGCGCGCGTGATCTTCCTCGCCCGCCAGCACGCGCGTGCCTGTGCGCGGGCCCTGGCGCACTTCGGCGGGATTCGTGCCGAAGAACGACGGCGTCGAGGCGAAGTATTTCCCATCGACAATGGTGAAGCTCGCCGAAAGGTGATGCCCTTCAAAGCGCCAGCCCCAGGTTCCCTTCGCATCGGGCTGGCCGAAGATGAAGACGTGGTAAAGCGCCGGATCGCGCGGGAAGCGGCGGTTCGGCCCTTCCATCTCGGCGAGGATGCTTTCGAGGCTCATGATGTTGGTCGCCTTGTGGAAGCCATCCTTGCTCAACCCCGTGGCCAGTAGCGCCAGCGCGAGCTGCCGTTGCGCGTCCGACATTTCCTTCAGCGTGACGCCCTTCCTGTCCTTGGGCACGAAATGCCAGTTCAGGCGTTCGTCATCCTTGAATTCAAAGGCCGCCTTCGCCTTCAAATCCGCGCTCAGCGACTGGAGAAACTCGTTTGCGGCCGCGGCCATTTCGTCGGCCGCCACATGGGCACGGAGGGACAGGGCCGGTTGAATGAAGGCCGCGACCAACAGAATCGTGGCGAGAGACGAGCGCAAGGTTTGCATGGGAGGACGATCAGAGAAAGCACTGGCGCAACGCAACCGGAAAATTCCAGCCGCGAAACGCAGTCCACGGGCCGGAGGCTCAGACAGGCTCTCAGCCGGAACGATGCAGTAGGATTTTCGATCCAGTGACGGATCGGCCCGGTAGGACAGCGCTTCCAGCCTGTCCTGAAGTTCTCCAACGCGAACACCAAACGGTTTGACTCAGCGAGCCATCCTTTTTCATTACCTATCGCCTTGCAGTCGGGACAGGCAGGATGCCTGTCCTACCTTCTACTGCATAGTTCCGGCTCAGGGCTGGAGGGCGGGAGGCGGGGGGGACAGCACCCGGTGGACCGTCTCGCCGATCGTGGCGGACGTGGCCGGCTTGATGATCAACCCCGCCAGCCCGAGGGTTTTGATGCTGTGCGCGTCGAGGCTCGTGGTGTAGCCGGTGGTGATGATGACCGGGCAGTCCGGTCGGAATCGTTTGAGCTCCCGCGACAGGTCGACGCCGGACATGCCGGGCATCGCGAAATCCGTGATGACGAGGTCGAACAGCCCGGATCCTGAGCGGAACGCCTCGAGGGCGACGGTGGGGCTGGTGAACGGCGTGACCATGTAGCCGAGTCGTTCCAGCGTGCGCTGATAGACTTTCAGCAGGGCTTCTTCGTCGTCCACCACCAGCACCCGCTGGCCCCGGCCCCGGGGAATCGGCTGGTTGAGATCCAGCGCCTGCGGCCCGGGAACTTCAGCCGCGGGAAAATAGAGCTGGAAAGTGCTGCCTTGTCCCGGGGTGCTTTCCACGAGCACCGCCCCGTCGTGGTCCTTCATGATGCCATGCACGACGGCGAGCCCCAATCCGGTGCCTTCTCCCATCGCCTTGGTGGTGAAGAACGGATCGAAAATGCGTTCGACCACTTCGGGGGACATGCCGGTGCCGTTGTCTGATACCGAGAGGCGAACGTAATTGCCCGGCTGGAGGTCCGGCAGGGTGGCGGCAAGCTCGTGGTTCACGACGACTGCCTGTTGCCGGATGTCCAGCTGTCCACCTCGTTCGCGCATGGCGTGGGCGGCATTGGCGCAGAGGTTCGTCAGCACCTGGTGAATTTGCGTGGGATCACCAATGATGCTCGCGCCTCCTTCCCCGAGGTGCAGGTGGATGAGGATGTTGGGCGGCAGGGCGGCGCGGATGAGTTTCATGGCGTCGGCCACGACCTGGTCGAGCCGGATGACGACGCGTTGTTGCTCCTGTTGCCGGCTGAAGGCGAGGATCTGGCGGACCAGATCCCGCGCGCGAATGCTCGATGACTTGAGCGCGGCAAGATAATCCTGCGCCGCGTGTTGTGGTGGAATCTCGCCCCTGGCCAGTTCGATGTTCAACATCACCGCTCCGAGGATGTTGTTGAAGTCATGCGCGATGCCGCCGGCCAGCGTGCCGATGGCCTCCATCTTCTGGGCCTGGCGCAGGCGGATTTCCAGCTGGGAACGGGTCTTTTCGGATTTCTGTTTCTCGGTCAGGTCGCGCAGAATCGCCGTGTACACCTTTCGCTCCCCGAGGGCCGTTTCAGAGATGGATGCCTCGGTCGGAAATTCCTCGCCCCCCTGGCGCAGCCCGTTGATCGGGATGGTCGTCACCGCCGGGGTGGCATCCTGTCCCACGCGCGCCAGGTGGTCCAGAAACAAGGCGCGCTGGCGGACGGGAATGAAGGTGTCGAGCAGCCGGCCGATGGCGCGTTCCTCGGCGCATTGGAACATCTGCTGCGCGGCCGGGTTGAACAGTTCGATGCGGCGCTTTTCGTCAAACGTGATGACGGCATCGAGGGCGGACGCGATGATCTGGCGGTAACGATCCTGGGCCTCGCGTTCGGCGCGTTGGGTACGGTCCTGCTCGATGGCAATGGCGGCCAGCTGCGTGGCGATGTGGACGAGATGTTCCTCCCCGGGCGCCGGGCCGCGCGGGGTGGCGTAGTAGAGCGCCAGCGTGCCGAGAACCGAGCCGTCGCCGCCGAGAATGGGCGTGGAGGTGCAGGCGTACAATCCCAGCGCGGGCGCGCTCTCCTTCACCAGGGCCGTCTTTTCGTCGGTGCGAACATCGGTGATCGTGACCCGCTGCCGGCTGAACGCGGCGGTGCCGCAGGCTCCGCTGCCGGGGCCGATGGGAAAATGATCAATCAGTTTCAGGAAGGCGGCGGGCAGCGAGGGGGACGCCGCGGACTGGAGATGCCGGCCGTCCTCGGTGACGAGCATGATGGACGCCCGGGCGTCCGGTGCATGAGTCTCGATGAATCGCGCAATGCTGGCCAGCGTTTCCCGGCATGGCGCGCCGGAGGCAATGGTCTCGAGGACGGCTTTCTGCCCTTCGAGCAGCAGTTCGTTGAGCTTGCGGCTCGTGATGTCC
>JBDHQG010000531.1:0-3634 GCA_039806925.1 Limisphaerales bacterium | reverse complement strand
CACCGGATCGAACCCCGCCTTCTTCAAGCTCGCAATGGCCGCACAAGCGTAGCGCGGGCCCACATTGCGGTCCGTGATGACGGCGCAGCGTTGACCGAGCTTGAGCTTCGCGCACTCCGCCCCCAATCGTTGGATGAGGTTGGAACCGATCTGAATGTTGTAGCTGCGCTGTCCCAAGGGGACTTTGACGATCCGCATTGGGCGAGTATGGGCATCAGCCGCGTGGTGTCAAAATCTAGCGCGCCGCCCCGGCCCGCGCGAAGCGTGGGATCGGGCGCATCTTGAGGGCGTGTTGCCCAAACGAACCGGAGTGCGCCCGTCCTCGGGCGCAGCAATGTTCGGCCACCAAAACGCTTTGAAATCCAGTGAGCTGTCATTCGTTCTCCTGTTTCTGCGCCCGGGACAGGCGCACTCCGCTTCGGGCAACACGTCCTCCAGATGCGCCCCATGGAATCAGCGTTGCCACATGGCGATTGCCTGCCATTCGCTCCGCTGGCATAAGAAACGCCATGCAATTTCCCTTCACAGAACGCTCCGGCGTGACCGCGCGGCCTTCGTGTCTGTTCCCCGTCGCGGCCCTCGCGATCCTCGCGCTTGTGCAAACGGCGGTCGCGCAGAACGCCGTCACCCACCCTCCGTTCTTGCAGGACACCGCCAAGTGGCTTGAGTCTCGTCGGCAGGAGCAACTCGCCGCGGCCAGGAGCTACAAGGCTTACACGGATTTTCAGTTCACCGACCGGGTGCTGCCAAGCGGCATTCGTTTCGAGCAACACAGCGTGGACGAGGCCCTCAAGTATTGGAAGCCGGCCCATTACGATCATGGCTCGGGCCTGGCGGTGGCCGACGTGGATGGCGATGGTCGTTCGGACGTTTACTTCGTGAACCAGCTCGGCCCAAACCAGCTCTGGCGGAATCTCGGCGGCGGCAGGTTTGAGGACATCACCGCCAGCGCCGGGGTGGCACTGGAAGGTCGCATTCATGTCGGCGCGTCCTTCGCGGACGTGGACAACGACGGCGATCCGGATCTGTTCGTCACCACGGTGAAGATGGGCAATGTGTTGTTCGAGAATCTTGGCAACGGCCGCTTCCGCGACGTGTCAAAGGCAGCCGGCGTGGATTACACCGGCCATTCCTCCACCGCGCTCTTCTTCGATTTTGACAATGACGGCCTGCTGGATTTGTTCGTGGCGAACGTGGGAGTTTACACCACGGACGAGCGCGGCCCCGGCGGTTTCTTCCTCAGCATCACCAACGCCTTTCACGGCCACATCCACGCGGACCGGACAGAGCTGAGCATCATTTACCGCAACCTGGGCGGATTGAAGTTCAAGGACGTGTCGAAGGAAATGAACCTCGGGGACGAAGGCTGGAGCGGCGAAGCGACGTTCGCGGACTTGAATGGCGACACCTTCCCGGACCTCTACGTCGCAAACATGCAGAGCGACAATCATTACTATGAGAACGAACGCGGCCGGCGTTTCATCGACAAGACCGCCGCGTATTTTCCGAAGACACCGTGGGGCGCGATGGGCGTGAAGGCATTCGATTTCAACCAGGACGGCCTGCTCGATGTCTTCGTCACCGACATGCACTCGGACATGACCGAGCTGCAAACGCGTGAGGGCCGCGCCAGCACCGGGACCACCTTCGAGGCCGCCAAGAGCGATAAATGGTGCTCGGTATTCTGGACGGACTCATTTCTTCAAGGTGCCTCGAACAACATTTTCGGAAACGCCTTCTATCTGAACGAGGGCAACGGCCGCTTCGCCGAGGTGTCTGACAAGATCGGCGCGGAAACCTACTGGCCGTGGGGATTCAGCGTGGGCGACCTGAACGCCGACGGCTACGAGGACGTATTCGTCACCGCCGGCATGGGCTACCCGTTCCGCTACGCCATCAACAACGTGCTGCTGAACGAGGCAGGCGCGCGGCTCATCTCGGCGGAATTCGCCCTCGGCGTCGAGCCCCGATCTGGCGGGCGCTTCAGCAAGCCGCTCTTCACGCTCAATTGCAGCGGCGCGGACAAGCAACACCAGTTGTGCCGTGAGCAGACAGGCGAGTTGGCTGTAACCGGCGCATTAAGCTCGCGCTCTTCGGCCATCTTTGATTTCGATGACGACGGCGACCTCGACCTCATCACCAACGAAATGAACGACCGTCCGCAGATTCTCGTGAGCAACCTTTCGGAACAGAAACCCGTCCGCTTCCTGAAGATCAAACTCGTTGGCGCGAAATCCAACCGCGACGGACTCGGCTCCCTCGTCACGATCCACGCGGGCGGCCGGAAATTCACCCAATACCACGACGGCAAGTCGGGCTATCTCTCGCAGTCCGCGCTGCCGCTCTATTTTGGCCTGGGCGATTTCACCAAGCTGGACAAGATCGAAGTGCGCTGGCCGTCCGGCGCGACGCAGGCCATCACCAACAATCTCGGACTGAACCGGCTGCTGACGATCCAGGAAAGCCGCGAATGAACGGCCTGCCCATCCAACCCGCATGAACTCCACGGCTCTCATCACCGGCGCTTCCCGCGGCATCGGACGCGGCATCGCGCTTGAACTCGCCAAGCTCGGCTTTGATCTTGTGGTGAATTACGCCGGCAACGAAGAAGCCGCCCGCGCCACCGCCAAGGATTGCGTCGCCACCGCAACTGACGCCGGAAAAATTATTCGCGCCGAAATCTGCCGGGCGGACATCAGCGTCACCGCCGACCGCCGCAAGCTCATCGACTTCACGCGCTCGACATTTGGTCGGCTGGACCTGCTCGTGAACAACGCCGGCGTCGCACCCAACATCCGCGCGGACATTCTGGAAGCCGGCGAGGAAAGCTTCGACCGCTTGATGAACATCAACGTCAAGGGGCCTTACTTCCTCACGCAGTTGGCCGCCCGCTGGATGATGGATTCATTGAACGTTGAACGTTCCAAACCCAAGATCATCACCATCTCCAGCATCTCCGCCTACACCGCCTCCACCAACCGCGGCGATTACTGCGTCGCCAAGGCCGCGCTCTCCATGCTCACGCCGCTCTTCGCCGCGCGACTCGCCGAGCACGGCATCAATGTTTACGAAATCAGACCGGGCATCATCGCCACCGACATGACCGGGCCGGTGAAGGAGAAATACGACAAGCTCATCGCCGACGGCCTCACGCCCATCCGCCGCTGGGGCCAGCCCGAGGACATCGGCCGCGCCGTCGCCGCCATCGCGCAAGACCTGCTGCCCTTCAGCACCGGTGAAGTCCTCAACGTGGACGGCGGATTCCATCTCCGAAGACTTTGACACACGATACGCCGTTCTATTTCTAATCACGCGTCACGTCTCACGAATCACCCGCCCCATGCCCATCAAGATCGACAACAAGCTGACCGCGCAAAAACTCGTTCCCGCCATCGAACGGATGTTCGAGCTCTCGGCGCAGAAGATTTCCAGCATCGAAAAATCCTGGAAACCCGCCGACGGCACACCCGTTTTCACGGTGAAAGGCCGCTACACCTCGCGCGGATGGACGGAGTGGACGCAGGGCTTTCAGTTCGGCTCGGCCATCCTTCAGTTCGACGCCACGGGCGACACGCGCTTCCTCGACATCGGCCGGCGCAAGACCGTCGAGTTGATGGCCAGCCATGTCTCGCAC
>JBDHQG010000530.1:0-3638 GCA_039806925.1 Limisphaerales bacterium | reverse complement strand
GTTCTCCAACGCAAACCCCAAACGGTTTGACTCAGCGAGCCATCCTTTTTCATTACCCACCGCCTTGCCGTGCGGGACAGGCAGGATGCCTGTCCTACCTTCTGCTGCATCGTTCCGGCTTTTGGAGCCCGGATGGCGCGCGCTCCGGCGCGGGGCTCATTCGCAGGTCCGGGAGAAATCCAGCTGCCAGGCCCTCATGCGGCGATCCAGCCAGAGCGGCGCGAATGGAATCAGCGACGCGACAAACACCAGCCCCGCCCGGCTCAACGGCCAGCGGGCGGTGATCAAGACGCGGAACAGCGCGAGGCAAAACACGACGAACAGCCCGCCGTGGATCGCGCCAACGATCCGGACCGCCTCGGGAAGATGGGCGCCATATTTCAGCGGCATGGCGATGCCGAGCAGGACGAGATAAGAGATGCCTTCCGCCAGCGAAACGACGCGCAACAGCGATACCGGGTTCTTTTGCATGGCGGCAATAGAGTCGGACGGCGGCAATTGTTCAAATGTCATTTTGCGCGGGTTGCCTTCGCAAGGACCGGCAAAGCCCCGCTTTTTTGTTTCCCAGCGAATCGGCAAGACGCTTGAATGCGGGCATCAGCTGATTCCGCCATTCCAACACTTCATTCGCATCATGAAATCATCGCTCATCTTCTCCGGTCTTGTTCTGGCGTTGGGATTGCCATGCGCCCTGCCGGCCGCCCAGTTCAAGCTCGGCGCGCACAACTTCACCGTGCCGGAGGGCTTCACCATCGAGCGCGTGGCGGCGACCGATCAAGCGCCGCGGCCCGTCAGCGCGGCGTTTGATAATCAAGGCCGGCTCTATGTCACCGATTCCTCCGGCTCGAATGAAAAGCCCTCCGAGCAGTTGAAGAATCCGAAGTCGCGCATCCTGCGGCTGGAGGATGCCGATGGCGACGGCGTTTACGAGAAGTCCACTGTCTTCGCGGACAAGGTGATGTTCCCTCAAGGCTGTCTCTGGCACGACGGCTCCGTCTATGTCGCCGGGCCGCCGAGCATCTGGAAATTCACCGACACCGACGGCGACGGCACCGCCGACAGGCGCGAGGAATGGTTCAAGAGCGGCACGTTGACCGGCTGCGCGAACGACATCCACGGGCCGCACCTCGGGCCGGACGGCTATATCTACTGGACCAAGGGCGCGTTTGAAGAGCAGACGCACCAGCTCGGCAACGGTCGCACGCTGAAGGATCGCGCCGCGCACATCTATCGCGCGAAGCCCGACGGCTCGGACCTCGACGTGGTGATGACGGGCGGCATGGACAATCCCGTTGGCGTCGCCTTCACCGCCGAGGGCGAGGTGGTGTTCACCAGCACGTTCATCGATTTCAGCCAGCCGGGATTTCGCGGCGGCATCGGCCACGCGAGCTACGGCGCGGTCTTCGGCAAGGAAAACAGCGCGCTCGAAGACGGTCGCGTGAAACGCCCGAGCCCGGAGCTGACGCATCCCTTCGTGCAGTTCGGCGCCGGCGCGCCGAGCGGGCTGTGCCGTTACCAGGGCGGCGAGTTCGGCCCCGGCTACCAGAACAACCTCTTCGCCTCGCTCTTCAACCTCCGAAAAATCACGCGCCATCAACTGCGTCCCAGCGGTGCGACCTATGCGAGCACGGACAGCGACTTCGTGGTGAGCGACAACATGGATTTCCATCCCACGGACGTGCTCGAAGACGCGGACGGCTCGCTGCTCATCGTCGATACCGGCGGCTGGTACAAGCTCTGTTGCCCCAGCTCGCAAATCGCCAAAGCCGACGTGCTCGGCGGGATTTACCGGGTGCGCCGCGTCGGCGCCTCGAAGCGCGCCGACCCGCACGGAACCAAGATCGCCTGGAGCGATCTCGCGCCCGCCGAGCTTGTGAAGTTTCTGGAGGACGCGCGTTTCGTCGTCCGCGACCGCGCCATTGCTGAACTCACCCGTCGCAAGGAAGCGGCCATTCCCGCGCTGACGTTGGTCATGGAGAACTCTACCTCGGAACAGGCCGCAGCGAACGCGGTCTGGGCGTTGGCCCGCATCGCAAATCCCGAAGCCAGGCGGGCGCTCTACAAGTCTTTCGCCCGGGCGAAACCCGACGATCTCGTGACCCAGACAGCCGTTCGCGCGCTCGGCCTGTGGAGGGACGCGGTCGCCGTCGGTGGTAACATTTCCGAGACTCATCACTCCATGCTCGCGGTCTTCGATTCCCTCGGCCACCAGAATCCGTTTGCCCAACGCGTCGCCGTCGAAACCGTCGCCCGATCCGGTGCGAAGGTTCCGCTGCGCCGTCTCGTGGCGATCCTCGAACGGCCCAACCCGGATCCTACCCTCCAACACGGCGTCATCAACGCGCTCATCGAACTCGCCGGCGCGAGCGAGTTGCGCAAGCTGCTGACCTCGGACAACGCAGTCGTCCGCCGGGCAGCGCTTATCGCACTTGATCAAATGGACGGGGGCGGATTGAAAGCCGAACATGTCACCCCGCTTCTGGCTTCAGGCAACTCATCACTTCGACGAGCGGCATCCTGGATCACCGGCCGGCATCCCGAATGGGCCGAGGATCTCGCCGGGTTCTTCCGCGAGCGGCTTGCCAAAACACAATTCTCCACGGCGGACCGCAGCGAGTTGCAGGCGCAGCTCGTCACGTTCGCCAAATCTCCCGGAGTCCAGCAACTGCTCGCGACGACGGCGCAGGATTCCAAGGCGGCAGCCGAACTCCGCGTCCTCGCGTTGCGCGCGATGGCACAAGCCGGCTTGAAGGAGACGCCGCCGGCATGGCGTGCCGCCGTCGTGGCGGCGTTGCGCGACGCCGATGCCGCCGTGGCCGCACAGGCCGTGGCCACCGCGCGGAGCATCTCGGTGCCCAAGGGGGAACAGCCGGCGCTCATCACGGCGTTGCAGAAGATTGCGGACAACCCGGAGCGTTCCACGGAGGAACGCCTGAACGCGCTCGCCGCCGTGCCGACGGGAACGGTGGAACATCAACCCGAGGCCTTCGCCTTCGTGCTGGCGAACCTCGATCCCGGCCGGCCCGTCAACCAGCGCGCCGCCGCCGCCAGCATCATCACGCGCGCCAGGCTGCACCCGGCGCAGTTGCAGTCGCTGGCGAACGCGATGAAGAACGTCAGCCCGCTGGAGATGCCGAAGCTGCTCGCGGTGTTCGAGAAGTCCACCGACGAGAAGCTCGGGCTGCGTCTCGTCGAATCGCTGAGCAACGCGAAGCCCGCCGGCATGCGCGCCGACCTTGTGCGCTCCGCGCTCGCCGCGTTTCCGGCGTCCGTCCAGGAACGCGCCGCCGATCTGCTGGCGAAGCTCAACGCCGACGCCGGCAAACAGAAGGCGCATCTGGATGCGTTGCTGACGGAGGTCCACGGCAGGGGCGACATCCGCCGCGGCCAGGCGATCTTCAACAGCGCGAAGGCGGCTTGCTCGGCGTGTCACGCGATTGGTTATCAGGGCGGCAAGGTCGGCCCCGATCTCACGCGCATCAGCGAGGTGCGCGGCGAGCGCGATTTGCTGGAGGCCATCGTGTATCCGAGCGCGAGCTTCGTGCGCAGCTACGAGCCGATGATCGTGGCGACGAAGGACGGCGAGGAACACAGCGGCGTGCTGCGCCGGGAAGACGCGGCCGAGGTGTTGCTGGCCA
>JBDHQG010000529.1:0-3641 GCA_039806925.1 Limisphaerales bacterium | reverse complement strand
GGGGTCGAGAAGGTTCGACTCAGTTTGAGTGTCCATTTGTAACGGGGATGCAACAGATAAACATCTAAAAGACCGACAAACTCATCTGCTTTTTTCAGCAATCAGTAGCAAACACACGAAACAGTAAAGCAGTCGTCTGTCGCATGGCTGCGCAGAGACACGTTTCCATACGTAGCGCTCAACAAGGTGAGCGTCTGAGGGTCCAAGAACACGAGCAATTGAAGGATCCTGCCAACGGCGTATCGCCGCAATTTCCGCATCGTCGGCGCTGCGGATGCTAGTGCCAGAGAATTCGGAAACAACAAAGCCGAGTATCTTTCCAGACTCGTCTTCGACTTTTGATTTGCCCGATACCGACCACCGAGCCTCTCGAACTCTCCCATAGTGTTCGCCGGCCCGCATAAATTCAAAATCGGTCGAGTTGATTCGGAGTGCTGCGGTAACCTGAGCCGTTGATTCTCCAAACGACAGCGACCAAGAAGAGCCTCCGATAAGTGGTTCAATCTTCACATTCAGCGAGTATGTCCTGTCGTCGGAGAACAATGAGTAAGCATTACCCGTTACCAAAGGGGCTTCCCGAAAGATATAGAACCGCTCAGGGTAGTCAGGCAGCATACGGTCACTCACGTCAACTTTTCATCCTTCGGCACCGCTTCGAGAATCTTCCTCGTGATGTCATCGCTGATCACGCCTTCGCTTTGGGCGGAGAAGTTCGGCATCAGACGATGACGGAAGATCGGCAGCGCCACGGCGGCGATGTCGTCGCAGCTCACGTAGTATTGACCGTTGAGCATCGCGCGCGCTTTCGCGGCGAGGATGAGATTCAGGCCGGCGCGCGGGCCGGCGCCCCAGGTCAGCCACTTCTTGCAGAAGTCGAGCGCCTCGCCCGTCTTCGGACGCGTCACGCGCACAAGCTTCTCAGCGTAGGCAAACACGTGATCGGCCACCGGCATGCGACGGACGACTTGTTGGAGGTTGAGAATCTCTTGCTCGGTGATGACCGCCGTCGGCTTCTCGCCGCCCACGCCGGTCGCCATCTTCATGATCTGCAATTCCTCCTCTGCGCTCGGGTAATCGACCTGAATCATGAACATGAACCGGTCGAGCTGCGCCTCGGGGAGCGGATACGTGCCTTCCTGCTCGATGGGATTCTGCGTCGCGAGCACGAAGAACGGTTCGGGCAATTTGTAGTCCGTGCCACCAACGGTCACCTTGCGCTCCTGCATCGCTTCGAGCATCGCGGCCTGCGTCTTCGGCGGAGTGCGGTTGATTTCGTCCGCGAGAATCATGTTCGCGAAGATCGGTCCCTTGAGAAACCGGAACTCGCGCGCACCCGTCGCCTGATCCTGATAAATCACTTCCGTGCCCGTGATGTCGCTCGGCATCAAGTCCGGCGTGAACTGGATGCGCTTAAAGCCGAGGTGCAGCGTCTGCGCCAGTGAGGAGACAAGAAGCGTCTTCGCCAGTCCCGGCACACCGACGAGCAGCGCGTGGCTGCGCGTGAGGATGGCGATGAGCACTTCCTCCACGACGTCTTCCTGGCCGACGATGACTTTCGCGAGCTCGGACTTGATGCGCGCGCAGGAGGCTTTGAGATCGTTCACCGCCTGCAGGTCGGCATCGGCGGCGGGCGGGGTCGGGCGGTCAGCGGTCATACGTGTTCGATCTCAGTTCAAGGCAATCGTCGGCACTGGGTTTTTGTCGCGCGGAATTTCACCGCAGCACGCGCCTCAATGCGACACAAAACTCCGCTTCCTCATTCAATGGAACGTCACAATTCCGCGTTTGCCTCGTCGCCGCCAAGCCCCTACAACGTGCGCGTGAAACCGAAGCCCACAGCGCCGTCCCACGGCCCGATTGCCCCCGGCCTGCGCCGGTATCTCTACTTCACCGCCGCGATGACGGGCGCCGCGATCATGATCGTGGAGATTCTCGGCGCGAAGATGCTCTCGCCGTTCCTCGGCACCTCGCACTTTGTCTGGACCGCGCAAATCGCCGTCACCCTTGTCGCGCTGGCGTGCGGCTATTACGCGGGCGGCTGGCTGGTGGACCGGGGGTTGAAGCCGGGCCGCATCTACACGGAGATCGCGCTTGCGGGCGCTTACCTCGCGCTGAGCATTCCGTTCATTGAGAAGGTTGCTTACGGCTTCCTGCACTTCGATCTGGCTGTCGGTTCGCTGCTCTCCTCGGCGTTCCTGTTTTTCATTCCGCTGAGCCTGCTCGCGATGGTCGGACCGTTCTTCATCCGCGTGCTGGCAAGCTCGATGAACAGCATCGGTGGCAGCATCGGGCGCCTCAGCGCCATCAGCACGCTTGGCAGTTTCCTGGGCACGGTCCTCATCGGTTACGTGCTGATTCCGTTCCTGCCCAACTCGAAGACGATGTACATCACCGCGCTGGTGCTGATGGTCCTGTCAGCGGTGTATTTCGTGGGCTGGGGACGCGGCGTCGGCACCACTCCGGGCGTCATCGGCCTCCTTGTCGTCGGCGCGCTCGGCTATGGCGGGCTGCGGGCGGATGCCTGGCAGGGCGCGTCGTCCATCGAGCTGTTTCGCGGGAACTCGAACTTCGGGCTGCTGCAGGTGATCCAACAGAAGGGCGGTCCGCATCGTTACTACCTCAACGATTACCTCACGCAAAACACCTACGACACCAACACGCAGCAGAGCATCTCGATGTTCACCTACATGCTGCACGGTCTGGCCCGCGCCTACGCGCCGAAAACGGAGGAAGTCCTCTGCATCGGCATGGGCGTCGGCATCGTGCCGATGGATTTCGCCCGCGACGGCGCGAAGGTGGACGTGGTGGAGATCAACCCGGACGTCGTCCCGCTCGCCGAACGCTTCTTCAACTTCGATTCCACGAAGCTGAGCCTGCACCTTCAGGACGGCCGCTACTTCGTGAATCGATCTCGGAAGAAATATGACGCCCTCATTCTCGACGCCTTTCTCGGCGATTCCTGTCCGTCGCATCTCATGACCCGCGAGGCTTTCGCCAGCATGAGAAACACGCTGAATCCGGACGGCGTGCTGGTGATCAACACCTTTGCCGATCCCGACCTCCAGCAGGACTTCTTCTCCGCCTCGCTCTACAAGACGCTCACCAACACGTTTACCAGCGTCAAGCTGCACCACGGACGACAAGGCAACACCTTGTTCGTCGCCTCCGCGCGAAAGGATCTCTCGATTCTCCATCCGCCGACGTTCGACCATGTGTGGTCCGGCTGCCGCGAACAAGTGCGCGACGCCTTCGCCACCCTGCGCGAGCCGAATCTCGACCACGGCCTCGTGCTGACCGACGACTACAATCCCGTCGAATTCTACGACGCGGCGAATCGCGAAAGCCTGCGCAAGAACCTCGCCCTCGGCGCGAAGATGCGCTGAAGAGGGATGGGCTTGAGCCGGGACAATGCAGTTGGAAATCGCGAGCTGAGGTCTGGCGCGCCGGTGGGACAGCGCCTCCAGCCTGTCCCGAAGTTTTCCCACGTGGACACCAGGCGGTTTGACTCAGCGGCCATTATTTTCATTGCCCACTGCTTTGCAGGCTGGGACAGGCAGGATGCCTGCCCTACTTTCTACCGCATCGCTTCGGCTTGAGAGCCTGTCTGAGAATTCAACCCTTGCGTCGGCAGAGTCTCGGCG
>JBDHQG010000528.1:0-3651 GCA_039806925.1 Limisphaerales bacterium | reverse complement strand
CACGGCGCGCAGGGCGGCGCTGCGCGGGGCGGCGAGGAGCTTGGGGCCCGGGTGCGGTGTCATGGTGCGTTTCCCTTCGTTCGAGTCGGCGTTCGAGACGGGACGCATCGTCCGGGCGCGGGCCGCGTCCGATCAATACGAACATCGGCGTAGGGCGCCCTGCGGGCGGGGGAGAATCGACGCCGCTCAAGCAAGCCCTTGATGGCCAGGGAGTCGAGACGATGGACCCGCGCGCGCAACAGGTGATCGACTTCTGGTTCGGCGTGCCGCCCACCGAGACGGAGGGAGACAAGGCGAACAGGCCATGCTTTACGAAATGGGAATTCCTGTCGTGGAAACCGGCGACAAATTGCACTACGAAATCGGACAAAAAGTTCCCCTCACCTTGGACCGCGAGAATGTGCTGCCTGCGTTCCTCGCGCAGGTGCGGCTCGCCGTGTTCAACCGCACGCACGGAATGCTGAACGCCGAGGACGTGAATAGCGAATGGGCGGAAAGTGCCGTCTCGTCTCCAGAGTGCTCGGCATCAGCCGTTCAGAGTTATCTCAACAAGCGATTCGGTGAAAAGCGCGTGAGTTTTGACCCATCCGACACCGAAGCGAACAAGATCGCGACCAGCCAAGGCTATACAATCGTGCATGGCGGGATGATGTCGGCAGGCGCATGGAAGAACGCCAGAAGTGCCGGAGCGATCTCACCAGTCATTCGATTTCGGGCGAATCTTCGAGATCCTCTTGATCTCCGGGATGCGCCTGGTTCTCGCGACCGCGACGATCCTTTTTGTAGAAAACCTTCCACAGCACCAGCCCGTGCGCGGGTGCCGTCATGCCCGCCACACGACGATCCTTTGCCGCCAGCATCCGCTTCAACTCCGCTTCGCTGAACTTGCCCCGGCCCAGTTGCACCAGCGTGCCCACAATGCCGCGACACATTTTATAGAGAAATCCATCGCCTTCGATGATGAACGTGAGCAACGGCCCGCCATGTTTGAGGTCGCACCGAGTCAGCGTTCGGACCGTGTCCTCGATCTGGTAACTGTGATTTGCGGCGAATGATCGGAAGTCATGCTTGCCCACCAGATGCTTCGCGGCGGATTGCATCGCTTTCACCTCCAGCTTCACCGGCACATGCCACGCCTGCGTGCGCAGGAGCGGGTTCATCGCCGTGTGATTCCAGACCGAATAGCGGTATTGCTTGCCCGTCGCCTGAAAGCGGGAGTGAAAACTGTTTGGCACGCGGCGCGCCGAAACGATGCGAATATCCTCCGGCAACCACGCGTTCACGGCCAGCGGAACCTTGTGCAAGGTCATCTTGAACTCCGCGCGCGCGATGTCCACATCCGCCACCATGCCCAGCGCGTGAACGCCGGTGTCCGTGCGGCTGGAGCTCATGATGCGCCGGGCCGATGGAAAGATTTTCGCCAGCGCTTCCTCCACCTTCTGCTGCACGCCCACGCCGGTCTTCTGCACCTGCCATCCCTGATAAGCAGCGCCGTCGTAGGCAATCGTGAGCTTGAGTTTGATGGTGTCCAAAGTGATTCGTGATGAGTGATGCGTGAATCCAGCCAATGCGTCGAGCCACGGGCTCACGCGTCACGACTGACGAATCACGGCGCGTTATCCAGGAAACTCTGCAACAAAATCGCCGCCGCCATCGCGTCCACCTTTTCCTTGCGATCCGCGCGGCGCACGTTGCCTTGCAGCAGCACTCGATTCGCCTGCGCCGAAGTCAGCCGCTCGTCGAGCGTCTGGATCGGAACAGCGATCTCCGCCTTCAAGGCCGCGATGAACTCGCGGACCTTTTCCGCCGCCGGACCGTAGCTCCCGTCCATGTTTCGCGGCATGCCGATGAATACGCGCTCAACTTCCTTCTCGGCGAGGATCAGCTTGAGACGAACAAGGAAGGCGTCGAACGGCTCGGCGGAAATGTATTCCAGCGGCTGCGCGATCATCTTCAGCTCGTCGCTCACGGCGACGCCGATGCGCTTGGTTCCGTGATCGAGGGCGAGGTAGCGCACGAGCGGCGTCACTTCGCCTGTCGAAACAATTCGCTAACATCGAGGGCAACGTCCGGAAACGCGCCAGGATGGGCGGACTGGCCTTCACGCAAAACCGTCCTGGAAGCATATCCCGTGTAGTGCGGTTCCCGATACACTTCGAGCAGGCGCTGCGGCAGGTTCACCAGCCAGACTTCCGCGACGCCCGCCCGTCCATAGGCCGGCAGTTTGTCACCGCGATCGTAATTGAGCGTGCTGTCCGCGACTTCCACCAGCAGCAACACGTCCTCCGGCGCTGGATGTTCGGTGGTGTAATCATCGGGCGCGGGTTTCAGCAGCATCAAGTCCGGCTGAGGTTCGGAATGGTCGTCGAGACGCACGGGCGTTTGGATGGCCACATGCCAGCGGTCGTTCGCGAGTTTGATGAACATTCGGGCCAATCGGTTGTTCACGCCCCCATGAAATGGTCCAATGAGCATCATATCGATGATCTGTCCGTCCAGAAGTTCCACCCGGTCGTCAGCCTTCAGCAGGCCAGCCTCCGCCATCCGATGGTATTCATCGACGGTGAACCGGTGCGTCGTCAGCGTGCGCATGGCCGAAGCGTATGCGAATCGCCGTCCTTCCGCAAGGACACCGACACTCAAATTTGCCGCAATGCGTTTGCAGCCGCCTGACAGGTGAGGTCAATGTCCTCCGCCGAATGCGCCGTGGAAATAAATCCCGCCTCGAACTGCGACGGCGCAAGATATACCCCGGCATCCAGCATCCCGTGAAAGAATTTCTTGAACCGCTCGCGGTCGCTCTTCATCGCGTCCGCCAGGTTATGCACCGGCTGATCCGTGAAATAGCCGCAGAACATCGAGCCGCAGCGGTTGAACGTCACTGGAACGCCGGCTGACTTCGCCGCGTCGCGCAGGCCCGCCTCCAATTGCGCGCCGAGTTGTTCGAGCAGGGCGTAGGCGTCTTCCTTTTTCGCAGGAGCCTCCTCACGCTGGCTCCCGCCGAGTTCGGTCAGCGCCGCAATGCCCGCCGCCATCGCGACGGGATTGCCGCTCAACGTCCCGGCTTGATAGACGGGTCCGAGCGGCGCGAGGCAATCCATGATGTCCGCGCGCCCGCCGAATGCGCCGACCGGCAGCCCGCCTCCGATGATTTTCCCGAAGCAGCTCAAGTCCGGCTTGATGCCGAAACGCTGCTGCGCGCCACCGGGCGCGAGCCGGAACCCCGTCATCACTTCGTCGAAGATCAGCAACGCGCCGTTCGCCGCCGTGATCTCGCGAAGAAATTCCAGATAGCCCGGCTTCGGCACGTACAATCCGGCGTTGCCCGCGACCGGCTCGATGATCACGCCCGCCACCTGACCGCTGTTCGCCGCGAACGCCGCCTTCAGCGCCTCCGGGTCGTTGTACGGCACCACGATGGTGTGCTGCGTGAACGACGCCGGAACGCCCGCGCTGTCCGGGTGCCCGAACGTCAGCGCGCCGGAGCCGGCCTTCACGAGCAACGAATCCGCATGGCCGTGATAGCAGCCTTCGAACTTGATGATCTTGTCGCGCCGGGTGAAACCGCGCGCGAGCCGGATCGCCGACATGCATGCCTCCGTGCCGGAGTTGCACATGCGCACCTTCTCGACATTCGGCACGAGCTCGCGA
>JBDHQG010000527.1:0-3655 GCA_039806925.1 Limisphaerales bacterium | reverse complement strand
CATCGGAGTGGGCGGCGGACAACCCGAGTGTGAGCAGGCAGGTGGGACACATGCCATCCCGCGAACTGGTCGCCAGCGGCCTGCCGCACTCCGGGCAGAGTTGTTTCGACATGTCCACAATTACCAAAGAATAATCGCGCCGGGGTTACACGCGGAGCGCGCGCGGCCTTGTCCGTGTTCACCACCGTCCGCTCCCAGCCAGGCGCGGACCAGGCGGCCCGCACGCCGATCTCACCGCTCCACCACGCTGATCAAGTAACGCAGTTCCTCATCCACTTCCGCCGGGCTGCTCACGGTCCGGGCGATGGTCTCCCGCAGCAGTTCGCCGTAGCGGTGCCGCATTCGATGCACCGCCACCTTCACCGCGCCCTCGCTTATTCCGCACCGCGCGGCGATGATCGCGTAAGGCGGCCCGGTGCGATCTCCCTGCAGATGGACGCGGAGGTGATCAAAAAGCTCGCGCCGGCCGGCCCCGGCGTATTCGTCGCGCAACTGGTCGGTGACATGTTCGAGCAGCGTGAACGCCCAACGTTTCTCAAACAATGATTCAGGCGTTTCGGCATCCGCCGCCTCCAGCGCGAAACGGGCCTCGCCTTCTTCCACATCCAACGAGAGCGGGCGCCGGCCCCCGCCGCGCTTCTGTGCCTGGGCGCGGTCCCATTCATTGGCCAGAAAATTGTCGAGCGCCCGCAGCAGGAACGAGCGGAACCTTCCGCCGTCCCGTTGCAAACCGGAAAGCGATTCCTTGCTCACCAGACGCGCGAAGAAATCCTGGATGATGTCCTCGGCTTCAGCGGGAGAAAATCCGCGTCGTCGCGCGTAGGCGTAAAGGGGCGGCCAATAAGCCAGATAGAGTTCGGCGAAGGCGGCACCATCGCGGCCAGTGTCAGGAGCGGCAGCCGCCAGGACGACCGTCCAGTGAGTCGTTTGAAATGCCCCAAAGCCTGTCTGCCCCAGTTTCATTTGGCGTCAACGAACCAACGGCCATACCCGATGCTGCGTTGAAAGACAAGCCTCCGCGCTCGACGCGCCGGAAAGTGGGCGCGCAAAAAAAGCGGGCGGCCTTCGCAGGTCGCCCGTCGGGGAAAACTTCGGTTGTCTTATTAAACGCGACGACCGCCCACAAGTTCCTTGGTGAGCTTGTTGAAGGCTTCCCAGTCGCCTTTGGCCGCAAGCGCCGCCTGCTCGGGCCAGGTGGTCGGATCCCAGGTGCGGAACCGGGAACCGCCGGCGGCAAGGATCTCCTTGAGGCGCGCGACGCTGGTGGAGGCCAGCTGAACAAACGTCACAATGCCGGCCGCCTTCAGAAGCTCGTTAATTTTCGGACCGACCCCTTCGATTTTCACGAGATCATCCGCGACAACCTTGGGGGCGCTGGCCTTGGCTTTCAGCGCGTCCTGCGCCTGCTTGACCAAGGCGCCGAATGCGCTGGCGTCCTGCGCGGCGATGTCCGCGATGACCTTGCGGTCGAGCGTGCATTTCGCGGCCTTCAGGCCCTCGATGAGGCGGCTGTAGGTGATGCCGGAGGCGCGGGCGGCGGCGTTGATGCGCGCCTGCCAGAGCTGGCGGAAGGTGCGCTTCTTAACCTTGCGGTCGCGGAAGGCATACTGTCGGCCGTGGTCAACGGCATCGGAGGCGTAGCGGTAAAGCTTGGAGCGCTTGAGGCGGAAGCCCTTGGCGGCTTGTAACATTCTCCCGCGGCGTTTGCGGGAAGCTGGAGCATTGGTAACGCGCATGGTCTATCGGAAGTTGAGATTAAAACGGTGAAATCGCTTACAGACCGAACGGCAGGTTCTGCTTGATGCGGTACGTGTCCGTGGCGTCCACCACGGCGGCCTAGCCAAGGCCGCGACGACGCTTGGAGCTCTTGGACTGAAGCAGGTGGCGACGACCCGCCTTCGAGCGGAGCACCTTGCCGCGCGCGGTGAGTTTGAACCGTTTCGCAACGGACTTCTTTGTTTTGATGCCTTTAGGACGACGCATAGTCTTTAGCTTTTCTTAGAAAAGAGCGCGCAATATAGGGACCGGGTAAAATGGAAGCAAGCGGTATTTTTGCGCCGAAAGGGCTCGAATCAATCGGGGACGTTTACCCATTGGCCGCGCTCAGCGGATTGGAGGGCCGCATCTATCACCGCCTGCATGCGCGCGCCTTCATGGAAGGACGGCACGCACGGGCGCCCGTTGCGGATGGCGTCGATGAACTCCCAAGCCTGGTCGTAGCGGAAGGTCACCAGCGGATCGCCCGCTCCTGGATCGCGCGGTGAACCGGGCCAGGTCCAGAATTCCTTTGGCACGGGCAGCGCCTTCAGGCCCGGCCCGCCGACCTGTCCGTATTGAAGTTCGTTCCACGTTCCCGTGGTGAAGCTGAAGCTCGCGGCGCTGCCGTTGAGTTCCACGCGGTCGGGGCTGCGCCAGCTTTCGTTCACGCCGCTGGCGAGCTTGGAGCTTTCCAGCACGCCGCTGGCTCCGTTCTCGAATTCGGAAAGGATCGCCACCCAATCGTCCGTGTCGTTCGGAGCGCCGCCGCGGACAGGCGTCAGGTTCTTGATGTTCGCCACGAGGCGCTTCATCGGACCGATCAGGAGATGCGCGAAGTCGATGCGATGGCTGAGCATGTCGCCAATCTCGCCCGTGGCCGCGAGCTTCTTCACCTGACGCCAGCCCACGTTGCGCGTGCCCCAATCCTGCAAGCGGCACGAGCGGTAATGATACGGCTGGCCGAGATCACCGCGCTTCACGAGGTGATCGAGATAACGCATCGCGGGCACGAACCGGTAGGTGAACGCCGTCATGTGCCGCACCTTCGCCTTCTCCGCCGCATCGAGCATCTGCTTCGCCTCGGCATAGCTCATGGCAATCGGTTTCTCGCAGAGCACATGCTTGCCGGCGGCAATGGCGGTGAGCGCGATGGGTCCGTGCGTGAAGTTCGGCGTGGCGATGATCACCGCATGGACGTCATCGCGCTTCACAATCTCCTCGTAGTTTGTGGAAGCGACCGTGACGCCGGTCTGTTGCTTTGCCGTTTCCAGCGTCGCCGCGTTGGCGTCGCACAGCGCGACAACCTTCGTCTCGGGACACAGCGCAAGCCCCGGAAGATGATTCTGAAGCGTGATGCCGCCACAGCCAATGATCGCAACGCCGATGGATTTCATGGGTCAGAGAATTCGCAACAATCGATAACGGGCGGCGAGTATGCCGTCGGTGTTCCAAGTTCCAAGTTCCAAGTTCGCCGCGTCACGGCTGGCGGAATGCCGCCAGATGTCCGGCAGTTCTGACAAAAAGAACATCCTCCAGCGCAGCCGGAGTCGCCTGGATGATCTCGCCCAAATCATTACGGGCAATCACGTCAAAGACATCGCCCGCTTTCACGACCACGATCGTCCCGCTGCGTGAAGTGACATAAATCCTCCCGCCCGCACCAAGGAGGCTCGCGTAATAAGCGCCGACCGGCCCGAGGCGCTCTTCCTGATAAAACGGTTTTCCGGTGTGCGGGTCCAGACAGGTCAACATGCCGCCGTCCTTCACCAAATAGAACCGTCCTTGATACGCGAGCGGCGAACCCACGTAGGGCAATCCTTTCTTGAAGCGCCACAGCACGCCATCATCCGAGACACGTCCCTTTGAATCCGGCTTCACCGCGAACGCCTGGTTCTCC
>JBDHQG010000021.1:0-15827 GCA_039806925.1 Limisphaerales bacterium | reverse complement strand
CGAGATCTATGACCATCTCATCGACGTGAAACCCGATGGCTCGTTCTGGTTGAACCTCGACTACTTGGATTTCCTGCGCAGCTTCCGCATGGCGAACGGAAAGTTCCACGCGCTCTTCGGCGGGCCGCCGCGCGAGCCGGAATCGCCGGTCGAGCAACGGCACATGGACGTTGCGCGCTCCATCCAGGTCGTGACCGAGGAAATCATGCTCAAGCTCGCGCGTCACGCCCGCGAACTCACCGGACTGCCGAACTTGTGCATGGCCGGCGGTGTCGCGCTGAACTGTGTGGCGAATGGACTCATTCTCCGCGAGCGCATCTTCGAGCGCCTCTGGATTCAACCCGCCGCTGGCGACGCTGGCGGCGCGCTCGGCGCGGCCTTGGCCGTAGCCGCCGGGGCGCGCGAGAAGTCTTCACCTGGTAGCATCCGGCGTGAGCCGGATCATCCTAAAGAGATCCGGCTCACGCCGGATGCTACACCGGTTGATTCCATGCACGGTTCGTTGCTCGGTCCTGAGTTTTCCCCGGGCGAGATCGAAGCGATCCTCAAATCCCACGGCGCAGTTTACCAGCGGCTCGATGACGCTGCGTTGTTGCGGCGTACGGTGGAACTGTTGCAGCAGGAGAAGGTCATCGGCTGGGTGCAGGGCCGGATGGAATTCGGGCCGCGCGCGCTCGGCAATCGCTCGATCCTCGGCGACCCGCGCTCGGCGAAGATGCAGTCGGTGATGAACCTCAAGGTGAAGTTCCGCGAATCCTTCCGTCCGTTCGCGCCCATCGTCCTGCGCGACCGCGTGAGCGATTACTTCGAGATGGATTGCGACTCGCCCTACATGCTGCTTGTCGCGCCCGTGCGCGAATCACTGCGCAAGCCGGTGACGGACGGCACTTCCGGCTTGGATCGACTGAAGCAACTGCGCTCGACGATTCCCGCCGTTACCCATGTCGATTACTCCGCGCGCATTCAGACGGTCGATGACACGCGCAATCCTCGCCTGCACATGTTGCTCAAGCTTTGGGAGCAGGCGACCGGTTGTGCCGTGCTGGTGAACACGTCGTTCAACGTGCGCGGCGAACCCATCGTCTGTACGCCGGACGACGCCTATCGCTGCTTCGTGAACACGGAGATGGATTACCTCGTGATCGGGAACTTCCTGCTCGACCGCGCCGCGCAGCCAAAGCAGAGCGTGAAGCCAACTTACGAATGTGTGCTGGACTGAACCATGAAGCTGAAGCTCAAAGAGGATCCGAAGGAATGGTTCAAGTTCACCGTGGTGATGGCGTTGGTAGTCGTGATCGTCACCGCGTTGCTGATTCACTCGAAGAAGCTGCCGCCGATCGCGTTGGTGCTCGTCGGAGCGCTGCTGCATTTCGCGCTGGTGGCGTGCTGGGTGCGGCCGGTCTGGTTTCGCGGATTCTATCGCGCCGGCATGACGTTGAGCTTTCGCGTCGGGCAGGTGCTTGGGTTCGTCTGGCTCTCCGTCTTCTACCTGCTGCTGGTGACGCCTCTCGGCTTGCTGCTCCGTCTCGCGGGGAAAGATCTGCTGGTGCTCAACCGCGTGAAGTCTGCGACGAGCTACTGGCGCGAAGCCAAGCCGCCGGGACCGTTCGATCGGATGTTTTGAGGAAGCCTCACGCAGAGGGCGCGAAGGACGCAAAGGGGAAGACACCACCTTATGGTAGGAGCCGAGGTGACGAGGCTCAGTTCTGATCGGTCTGAGGGAGATCAGAGCCTCCTCACGTCGGCTCCTACTTTTGAATCGGCTGATGGCGCAATCCTTTGCTCTTCCCTTTGCCCCTTCGCGCTCTTTGCGTGAGGACAGCTCTACACCTTCTCCACTGTCACCTGTGCGTTGTAGTCCGGCACGCCGCCGACACTGTCCACGAGGTCGCGGCGGATGAGGTGATTCGCTTCCGGCCAGTAGACCTGAAGATTTCCGCGCGCGATGGGCGCGAAGAAGACGCGGGCTTCCATCGTGCCAAGGTTGTTCTTCAACACCACGCGATCCTCGTTGCGTAAGTGCAGGGCGGCGGCGTCCTCGGGGTTCATGAACACCGCGTCGCGTGCGGCGCCGGTGAGCGGATCGATCTCGGCGTAAATGAGCGAGTTGAACTGCTTGCCGCGCCGTGTGCTGACTTCAAACGCGCCGGGCGCGCGGTCGAGATTCGGCAGCGGCACGGCGCGGAAGTGCGCCTTCCCATCGGCGGTGGCGAACTTGTTTCCGGCGCACAGATGCGGGCCGCCGTATTGGAAGGCGTCGCCGGTTTTCTGGAGGTTCTGCACACCATTGTAGAAGGGAACCACCGACGCGATCTCCTCGCGGATGGCTTGGGCGGTTTCGCACTTGAGCAAGTGCGCGCGCTCGGGATACGTCGCGGCGGCGAGTTCACGGAGAATCTTCCACTCGGCCTTGGCTTCGCCGACCTGGCGTGGGATCTCCGGGCTGAACGCGACGCGGCGCTCGGTGGTGGTTTCCATGCCGCCGCCTTCCTGTTCGTAACGCGTCTTGGCCGGCAGCAGAATGACTTCCTCCTTCGGTTCGATGAACATCTGGTCGGTGAGAATGATGTCCTGATGCACGCGGCACGGGATGTTCGCCATCGCGCTCGTCACGTAGTCGGGGTCAGGCAGGGTGCGGAGAAAATTTCCGCCGAGACAGTAGAGCAAATCCAGTTCGCCGCGGGCGCCGGCCTCGACCATCTCGGTGGTGGTCATGCCGGGCCAGTCGGGAATGTCGAAGCCATAGTGCTGGCGCAGCGCGGCGACGTTCTCGGGCGTGATTGGCTTGCCGCCGGGAAGCGCCGTCGAGTAAGCGCCCATCTCCGCGCCGCCTTGCACGCTGCTGTGGCCGCGGATTGGCATGAGCCCGCACTTGTCTCGTCCCACCCAGCCTTTGAGCAGACCGAGGTTCAGGCACATGGAGACGGCGTTGCCGCCGTAGGCGTGCTGCGTGATGCCCATGCTCCAGACGACCACGCCGTTCTTCGCGTCGCGGATCAGCTCGGCGAATTCCTGCATCGAGGCGCGGTTTAGGCCGGCTTGTTTTTCGAGCATGGCGAAGTCGAACTTCTCCATCTGAGCCTTGAGGTCGGCGAACTCGGCGGTGTGTTGTTCGACGAATGCTTTGTCGTACCAACCCTCGGCGATGAGAATCTTGATGACGCCGTAGAGGAACGCGATGTCGCCGCCCTGCGAGACGGGGAACCAGTAGTCGGCGATGTTCGTGCCGAAGAGCGCGCTGCTCACCGTGCTCGGCACCCAGTATTGCTTCATGCCGGGCTCGAGGTACGGATTCACCATCACGACCTTCGCGCCGGTGAGCTTGGCCTCGTGCAGATATTTGGTGGTGACCGGTTGATCGTTTGCGGGATTCGCGCCGAAGAAGAGGATGAGGTCCGTGCCCCACCAATCCTTGTAGCTGCACGTCGTCGCCGCGTAACCGATGGCGTGCTTCATCGCGCCAGTGGACGGCGAGTGGCAGAGACGCGCGGCGTTATCGACGTTGTTGGTGCCGAGGTAACGCGCGGCCTTCTGGGCCATATAATAAATTTCATTCGTCACGCCGCGCGCGGTGACGAAGAACGCAAACCGGCGCGGGTTGCTGGCGCGGATGCGTTTCGCGACGCGCGCGTAGGCTTCGTCCCAGGAGATGCGGCGGAATCCGCGTTCGCCGCGTTCGCGGAGCATGGGATAGGGGAGCCGGCCGAGTTCACGGAGTTGGGCGTTGTCGAGTTTGGACAGCGAGGCGACGTCTTCGAGCTTGCGCACATCGAGCGCTGGCATGGTGTTCAGCCGAAGCAGATTCAGCCGCGTCATGCACAGGTGCGGGCCTTTGATGGTCCAGTCGTGCAGGCCGGCGACGCCGAGCGCGCAGCCGTCGCAGACGCCGCGGGTCAGAATTTTCCAGGCGTAGCCGAGGTTGTCGCGGTTCTTCCAGATGATGCCGAGCATGTCGCGGAAGTGCTTGGGCTTGGTGCGGCCGATGCCGAGCGGGAGGAGTGACTTGAGCTTGTCCGCGAAGGTGGACTGGATGCGATGCGACATGCGCGGGAATGGAAGCAGGCTCGCTGGATGGCGTCAACGAGCGGCCTTGGCGGCAGCGGGGGAAAACGAAAGTGGCGTTTCTGTGATGAACAGAAACGCCACCCGAAACGTTCCGCAAATTTTCAGCGGCGATTCAACGTCCGAGGCGGACGCTGCCGCTGGCGTTCGTGCCGAGGAAGAATCCGGCGGCGTTGGTGCCTTTCTGGAGGATGGCACCCTTGAAGGAAACCGCCTTTCCTCCGCCCGGCGGAGTAGCCGAGCCGCTGATCAGGCCGCTGCCGGAGTTGATGCTCAGGCTGAGCTTGTTGGTGCCGAGGTTGGTCACCTTGCCTTTGGGATCGAGCGTGACGTCGTTGGCGAAGTCGGCGACGAGGTTGCCGTTCGTGAATCCCACCACTGCGTTCGTCAGGAAAAGCATCTGGTTGGTCGTGTTCGGCGGGGTGAAGCGCGAGCCGAGAAGCGTGGCCTCATTGGTGAAGCCGCCACCGTAATACTTGGCGGTGTGCGCCTGCTTGAACCAGTTGAAGAGCCCGCTGAAGTCGGTCGTTTCCTCGTCGGAGAAGTTCACCCAACTGACGAGCGAACCGTTCGTCTTGTAGAGCGGGATGTAGAGCGGCCAGTTGCCGTCGGCGGAGAGGAATGTTTTCTGCGCGGCCTTGGTGCCGTCGGCGAGAACGCCGGAGAAGGTGATAGCGCCAGCGGTGCTGATGCTGACGGTGCCGTAGCCATCGCCAGCGGGGCCCGAGGCGGAGTTGGTGTCCGTGGGGAAGACAACGGTGTATTTGCCGGCCTGCGGGGCGGGGTTTGCCTTGGCGTTGAAGACGAGGCGGTCGGCGGTGAGCGAGTTGGACCAGGCCGTGTTGACGATGTTGGTGACCCAGATGTTGGTGGCGACGATGTTGGTTTCGGTGAAGTTGGTGTAGACGATGTTGGTCGCGATATATTCTGGCACCGAAAACGTGTTCAGGTTGGTCATGAGCCCGGTAATTTTGTTGTCGGGTGTCAGAAGGTTGAGGCTCATGTTCAGGCGGGTGAATCCGGGAAGCCCCGCGGAGTTGAACAGGAACTCGCTGGCGGAACCATTGAGGATGTTGAAGCTGCCTGAAATCGGAGTCGTTCCGCCGTTGAAGAGGAGCTTGCCCGAGTAGGCTCCGGCATCGGAAACGAAGAGGGTGAGATAACCCGAACTGCGTTGTTCGGCCACGTTGGTGCTGACAAGCAACCCCTGGTAGGTGCCTTTCAAGTAGGAAAACAAGTTTGTCTCAAACTGAGCGTTAATGGCCATGCCCGTTTCCATGAAGAACCGGTAGTTCAGATTGCCACTGACGTTGATGTTCGACTTGGCCCAGGTGATGAAGAAATTGTTCGGGTCAGGCCGGGCGCTGATGGTGTAGATGCGCCCGATGTCGAGCATCTCCCCGTTGGTCAGGCCGTAAACGATTCCCGTCCCGGTGCCGGACGAGGGGAGAAGGGTGAGCGGAAGGGGCACTTTGAAAAAGAACCGGGTCGCTGTCGTCAGCCGGTTGCCGGCGTCGTCGGTGGCCTCTACCAGAATCGAGTTCGTGCCGGCGGACAGGCTGTTCAAGACGGCCGACCAGGTGTTGCCCGTGATGGTGGCCGCGACCGGAGTGTTCGAGCCGAGATAAACGCGGAGGGATTCGGTGGCGACGTTGTCCGTGACCGTGCCAGTGACGGTGAGGCTGGAATTCGTGATGACGGTGCTCGCGAGAGGGTAAACCAGCTTGAGCTTGGGCGCCGCATTGTCCGCTCCGTCCTCCACGGATTTGATGATCGAAATCTGAACGTTGAAAAGGTCGCTGTAATACGGGCAGTCAAAATACCAGTAAAAGACCGGAAGACTCGCAAGACCTACGTCCGTATCGGAATCAATCGTCAACAAGTCGCAGACGGAGAAGAGATAATTCAGGCTGAACATGTTGATGTAACCAAACTCCTCGGAAATCGTGTTGAAATACGTCAGATACTTGCCCCCGCTCTTCACCTTGCCGAAGACCGTGTATTCAGGAAGGTCGGCGGTGTTGTCGGTCGTGTTGAAGAACCACGAGGTCGTCGCGGAATCGCGATCCGGAACGCTGTTGGTCCCCACCGTGATGGTCGACAAGGCCATCGCGAGCGTTCCGAAAGTATTTGGAATCACCGGGCTGTTCGTCGCTTCGCTGGCGATGGCCGGGCCCTCCACGATGCGGTTCATGTACTTGGCCGGGCTTTCCACATACGGATTCTGGATCGTGTATTGCCCGCCTTGCACGATGAAGCCGGGCACCACGCGGTGGAGAATGCTGCGGTCATAAGAGCCGTTGCGCACGTAATAGAGGAAGTTCGACACGGTGAGAGGCTTGAGGCTGTCGAACAATTCCACGTCCACCTTGCCCCAGACCGTTGGTCCGTGGCGAAGCTCGAAGCGGACGATGGTATTGCTGGAGGTGGCGGCTGAAACATCGGCCGCCTGCATGATCCCTGCGGCAAGGCAGGCCAGAAGAAAAGATTTGAGCTTGTTCACAATAGGAGTTCGATACGTTGCGGGAAACCTAACATTGCCCACCGCGTTGACAACAGGCTTTTACCCGCGGCAAGGGAGGTAACGGCGTCTTGGCGCGTTGGCTTAACCGCAATGCCTTTCGGGAATTCGAGCCGGAGGACACCCGATAATAGCCCAGCGTTTCAACGCTGGGTTGAGGCTGGGACCAGCTCCGCCGAATTCCCGAAAGGCATTAGGCTTAACTGAGACGATGCCGTTGATGCCTGTCCTGCTTTCAACGGCATCGTTCCGGCTTCAATTATTCTCAGCCTGTCGCGGGCGGGAACCGGATGAAGCTGGACGCTCAGGGATCAGTTGCCGCGAAGCTCGACCCTGCTGCTGCGGTTGGTGCCGAGGAGGAAGCCCGCGCCGTTCGTCTGCTTCTGGAGGATGGCGCCGCTGAAGGAAAGTGCCTTGCCACCGGCGGGCGGAGTGACCGAACCGCTGAAGGTGCCGCTGGATTTGTTGAGCGAGAGCGAGAGCTTGTTGCTGCCGAGGTTGGTCACCTTGTTCTTCGCGTCGATGGCGATGGCGTTGGTGAAGTCGGCGCTCAAATTGCCGCCGAGGAATGACACGAGTGCGTTCGACAGGCCGAGAATGTTGTTCGTGGTGCCCGGGATGAAGCGCGAGCCGACGAGCAGAGCCTCGTTGGTGAAGCCGGCGGCGTAATACTTGGCGGCTTGAGCCCGCTTGAACCAGTTGAAGAGCCCGAAGAGATCGGACTCCGGCTGGTTGGTGAAGTTCACCCAGCTGATGAGCGAGCCCTTGCCCTTGTAGAGCGGCACGTAGAGCGGCCAGTCGCCGTTCTTCGAGAGCGCGGTTTTCTGCGCGAACTTCGTCCCGTCCGGCAGCGTGCCGGCCAGCGAGACGGCTCCCTTGGTGGTCACGCTGACCGCGCCGAAGCCATCGCCTTCCGGGCCGGCGGCGGAGTTTGTGTCCGCGGGCAACACAATGGTGTATTTCCCGGCCTGCGTCGCGACGTTGATCTTGCCGTCGAAGAACGCGCGGTCCGCGAGCAGTTGCGCGGTCCAGATCGTCGTCGCGTTCGAGGTGACTTCACTGACCGTGCCGGTGAGTTGATCGGTGCCATTGGTGAGGTCGAGGCTCAGGCCAAGTTGCAGGGCGTTGGTTCCCTTGCGGGCGACGAGAAAATTCCCGAGGCCGAACGCGTTCAAGGTTCCCTTCACGGAATGGCTGCCGCCGTTCAGCAGCAGCTTGCCGGAGCTCGCGCCCGTCTTGCTGACCTTCAACGTCAGGAAACCGGCGCTCGCCTGCTGGAAATCATTCGTGTCCGAAAAGAGCCCGTTGTAGGCGCCCTGCACGGCGGGAAAGAGATTCGTGCCGAAGGTCGCCGTGAGCGCCACATTCGTGTCCATCTCGAACGTCAGCTTCGGAGCGAGCGTGCTGACCGTGCCGCTCCAGTCGCCGAAGAGATTGTTCTTCGCGGGCTTCGCGGTGAGCGTGTAATTGCGGCCGACTTCCAGCAAATCGCCGTTGCCCGCGCCGCTGACCGTGCCGGAGCCGACAATCGTCAGGCTCAACGGCACTTTCACGCGGTGGAAGATGCGCCGCGTGACCTCGGTGACATTGCTCGAAGTATCCTGGGCGCGGACGACGATGATGTTCGTGCCGCCCGGGACATTGCTGAGCGTGGTGCTCCACAATCCGTTCGTGGGCGTCAATTCAATCGGCCCGCCGCCGTTCAACTCCACCACGACGTTCGACACGGCCACGTTGTCAAACGCGGTGCCGTTGACCACCACGCTGCCATTGGTGACCACGAGATTGGCCAGGGGGTTCAGGATGGTGAGGTTCGGCCCGACCAAATCGGGGCCGCTCAGCATGATCACCTGCACGCTGAACAAATCGTTATACTCCGGGCACGTGCTGGCGGGCAGGAAAGGGCCGACGGGAAGCCGCGGGAGCACGAGCCGGTTGCCGTCCGGGTAAAGACGCAGCGTGCTGCAATTGGTGTTGCCCGTGGTGACGATCCGGTTGAGGGCCGAAAGCGTGTTGAAGTACTGCAGCGTGTTGGTGCCTTCGCTGGAGGTGATGCGGCCAAAGACAGTATAGCCCACGCTATCCAGCTGGCCCACGTTGTTGGTCAGGTTAAAGAACCACGACGCGGTCGCGGAATTCGGAAGCGGATTGTTGTTGTTTGGATTCCTCTGCAACGCCATCGCCAGCGTGCCGAACGTGTTCCCGTGATACTGCCCCACGGCCGATTCGTTCGTGATCGCATCCCCGGTCTGGATCTCCTTCAACACCGTGAAGTTCCCCGCGCTCGTCGGGTTGGTGATCACGCCATAGCCGCCCACCACGGCGAAGTTCACCGTGCAATCGTGCAGGATGGTGTTGCTGTACGCCCCGCTCTGGGCGTAGTAGAGAAAATTGGAGACGGTGACTGGCTTCTGCGAATCGAAAAGCTCGACATCCACGTTCCCGAGCGTGGTCGAACCGTAGCGGATGAGAAACCGCACCGTGCTGTTCGACTGCGCGGAGGACGATTCGACAAAGCCGGCGGCGGCGGCGAGGAGGGAAACCAGGCTGAAGATAGAGAATGTTTTCATGGCGATTGAAACCAATTGCGCGCGCGCAAAGTAGCAGCTTCCGTCCGCCTGACAATCGCGAGTTTTTTTGGGACTGTGCGCCTGGGCGCATCCCGGAGGGCCCGTGCCCGAACGATACGCCGGCCGAAAAACATGGATCATCTTCCGCCTTCCGCGACCCATTCCCGCCGCCCTCACGACCCATTCAACCGCAGCGCAACTTTGCGCGAGACGCTTCTTGTTCCCGGGTCCGTGGACTGAAGTCCACGGCTACCTTCAAAGCCTCGCTCCGCGAGTCGAGAATGATTGCCCACGTTTCTCATTGAAAAGGCCGGCCATCCTTTACAGCGTGCTACCGGCAGCACGCTGATTTTCCCCTTTGCAGTCGCCAATCTTTTGCTAGGTTGCCGCGCCATGACTTTGGACTTTGTGAAGATGAACGGCGCCGGGAATGATTTCATTCTCATCGATAACCGCGCCGGCCAGATCAAGCTGACCAACGACCAGATTGTCCGCCTCTGCAACCGCCAGCGCGGCATCGGCGCGGACGGCTTGCTGATGCTCATCCCGAACACCACCGGCAAGGCCGACTGGTCATGGGAGTTCTATAACAGCGACGGTTCCGTGGCCGACATGTGCGGCAACGGCGCGCGGTGCTTCGCCCGGTTCGTCCAGAGCGTGGCGAAGGTGGCGGACAAGACGAGCTTCGAGACGGGCGCCGGCGTGATCAGCGCGACGTATCACGGCGTGCGTGTGACCATCAACCTCACCACGCCGAAGGATCTGCGTCTCGGCGAAGTCGTTCCGGCGGCGGGCGCGAAGCTCGCCGTGCATTCGCTGAACACCGGCGTGCCGCACGCGGTCCTCTTCGTGCCGGACGCCGACAAGGCGATGGTGCAGCAGCTCGGCGCGGAAATTCGTTACCACGACCATTTCAAGCCCAAGGGCACGAACGTGAATTTCGCACAGGTGCTCGGTCCGAATCACATCCGTGTGCGTACCTACGAGCGCGGCGTGGAAGGCGAGACGCTTGCGTGCGGCACGGGCGTGACGGCGTCCGCGTTGGTAGCGTCGCGCGTGCATCAGTTCACCTCGCCGGTGAGGGTTCAGGTGCAGGGCGGCGACACGCTCGAAGTGAGCTGGACGAACGCGGGTGAAGGCTTCGCCGATGTGAAGCTCAACGGCCCGGCGGACTTCGTGTTCAAAGGGACGATCGAGGTCTGAAGACACGAATTCCACGGATTTCCACGAAGGACTGACGGAAGCCTTACCGTCGTAGAGTTTTCTACTTCGTGTGAATTCGTGCCTAAAAATCCTTCTGGCAAAACCCGGCTGATTCCCTGATTTTATGCCCCCTGTGCAAACGCAGCTACCATTTACCGGAACCTACACGGCCATCGTCACCCCGTTCACCAAGGGTGGAAAACTCGACGAGTCCGCGCTCGAAAAGATCGTCAAGGCCCAGATCAAGGGCGGCGTGGACGGCATCGTGCCGGTCGGCACCACGGGCGAGTCGCCGACGCTCGATTACGAGGAACACATCGCCGTCATCAAGCGCTCGGTCGAGTTCGCGGCGGGCAAGGTGAAGGTGCTCGCGGGCACCGGCGGCAACTCCACCAGCGAGGCGATTTATCTCACCAAGATGGCGAAGAAGGCGGGCGCCGACGGCTCGCTGCAAGTCGCGCCGTACTACAACAAGCCGACGCAGGAAGGGCTCATCCAGCACTTCAAGGCCATCGCCGCCGCGACGGATCTGCCGCTCGTGCTCTACAGCATCCCGGGACGTTGCGGCATCGAGATCGCCATCGACACGGTGAAGCGCCTCGCCGACGCGTGCCCGACCATCATCGGCATCAAGGAAGCGGGCGGGAACGCGGATCGCGTCAGCCAGATCCGCGCGGCGTTGGGCGATGGCTTCACGATTCTGAGCGGCGACGATTCGCTCACGCTGCCGTTCATGTCCGTCGGCGCGCACGGCGTGATCAGCGTGGCGACGAACATCATCCCGAAGGAAGTGTCGCAGATGGTGAAAGCCTTCGCCGCCGGCAAGACCGACGTGGCGCTGAAGCTGCACGCGAAGTACTACCCGATCTTCAAGGACCTGTTCATCGAGACGAATCCGGTGCCGGTGAAAGCCGCGCTCGCGATGCTGGGCCTGTGCGAGGAGGAATATCGCCTCCCGCTCGTCCCGATGACGCCGAAGAACCGCGACACGCTCAAGGCCACGCTCAAGGCGTGCGGGGTTCTGAAATAAAACGTGAATCATGATGCGTGATGCGTGTGCAAGGTAAAACACCGCGCGCCTCGCATCACGCATCACGCATCACGTCTATGACCAAAGTCATCATCAACGGTTCCAAAGGCCGCATGGGCGCGGCGCTCATCAGCTGCGCCGCGCGCATGACCGGCCTCAAGGTCGTCGCCGAGGTCGATCAGAATGACGACATCCGTCCGCTCCTGCCGGACTGCGACGTGGTCATCGACTTCAGCTACCACGCCGCGACCGCCGCGCTCGCCGCGTATTGCGCGAAGCACGGCAAGGCGCTCGTCATCGGCACCACCGGCCACACGGAAGCCGAGAAGGCGCAGATCACGACGTGCAAGACGCAGATTCCGATGGTCTGGGCGTCGAACTATTCGACGGGCGTGAACACGCTGTTCTGGCTCACGCGAAAGGCGGCGGAGATTCTCGGGCCGAACTTCGATCTCGAAGTCGTCGAGATGCATCATCGCCACAAGAAGGATTCGCCGAGCGGCACCGCGACGACGCTGCTCGAAATCCTCGCGGACGTTCGCAAGCTCCAGCTCAAGCAGGCGCTGCGTCATGGACGCGAAGGCATCGTCGGTGAGCGGACGAAGAACGAGATCGGCATCCACGCCGTGCGCGGCGGCGACGTGGTGGGCGATCACACGGTCATCTTCGCCGCCGACGGCGAGCGCGTGGAGTTGACCCACAAGGCCAGCAGCCGCGACACCTTCGCCAACGGCGCGCTCCGCGCCGCGCTGTGGGTCGTGAAGCAGAAGCCCGGCATCTACGACATGCAGGACGTGCTGGGGTTGAAGTAACCTTGTAGGAGCCGACGTAAGAGGCTCTGTTCTGATGGCCCGCACCGATCCGATCCTTCCTTCCGGGAATTCTACGCTGGCGATCGTGGCGCTCGGATCAAATCAGGGCGAATCGGTCGCAATTATCCGGGATGCAATCAAACGCCTCGCCGGCCTGAGCTTGCAGCCTGTAATCGCTTCCTCACTCTGGCAAAGCACGCCGGTTGATTGCCCGCCCGGCTCTCCGCTGTTCGTAAACGCCGTTGTCGCCTTCGCTCCGCTCCCGGATGAAACGCCGGAGACGTTGCTCGACAAGTTGCAGGCGATGGAACGGGAGTTCGGTCGCCGTCCGAAGGTGGTGTTGAACGAGTCGCGTCCTCTCGATCTCGACCTCATCGCGTTCTGCTCGGAGACACGTTCCACGTCCAAACTCGCCTTGCCGCATCCCCGCGCGCACCTGCGCCGGTTCGTATTGGAACCGCTGAACGAGATCGCGCCAGACCTGATTCTGCCCGGCCAGGCGAAGTCAGCGCGCGAACTTCTGGCGGAACTCCGCACGGACGAGATCCTCACCAAAGTAGCATCCGGCGCGAGCCGGATCTGAGCCTGCAAAGTGATCCGGCTCACGGCGGATGCTACAATCAACCTGTGACGTTCACCCCTGCATGTGTCACTTCATGCTCGCGGCGTGTGCAGCTTTCCGCACCTTCAACAACACCGGACGTGAAGTCTGCCGTCCGGCCTGCTGCTCGATCATGTAGAAGAGTCGCTCCTGTTCCGGAACCCACTTCGCGGCGTTGAAGAAAATCTGCCGTTCGCTCTCGCCCTTCGGAATGAGCACTCCGTTCAGCCCGATGTCCGCCACGATGACGCCGTGTGGCAGGTTCTCGGCGAAGAACGTGACGAGATCCTGGTGGCCGTTGCGATGAATCTTCAGCCACGCCGGAATCGTCTGGCCCGGCGCGATGGTCAGTTCCAGCGGCTGTGATGTTGCTGCGGCAGGGTCGAAATGATTCGTGGCCGTTTCGCTGTAGGGCTCCAACGAAACGTGGAGCTTTGGTTTCTCGCCGAGCTTGATCGTGCCGAGGTTGTTCACGTCTTTCGTCACGGGCTTCCCGCCGACCATCGCGGTCGCGGTGACTTTCGTGGCGGCTGAACTCGCCGGCTTCGTCGCGTTCAGGGCCGCGTGAATCGAGCCTTTCGCCTCGGTGTGTCCGGCTTCGATGACCACCGGTGTCGTGACGCTGAATCCCTCCGGCAGGCCGCTGATCTCGATGCGAATCTCGCCATCAAATTCATCCGCTCGCTCAGCGTTCACCGTGAAGCTTTGTCCGCTGCCGGGAGCTACCGTGGGATTCGCTCCGCTCAGGCTCACGGTGAAATCGGGCTTCGCGTCACGCACGATCAGGCGATAGGCGAATGTATCGCCGCCGTGCCCGCGAGTGTCGGTGACGCGCACGAGGTAGGTGCCATTGGTCGGCGCGGTGAAATGAATCTTGGAATCGGTTCCCGATTTGCGCTCGCCGTCGTCATCGTTCTCGAAATTCAGCGTGAACACGGGCAGGCCGTTGACCGGCAGTTTGGCGCCGAGCGGGTGTGGTTCGACGATGAAGCCCTGTTCGTCCAGCGCGTGGGCGACCGCTGTCGTGTCAAAATACGCGCGGCGCTTGCCTGCGGAGGTGAACATCATCATGTCGGAGTCCGGTCCCTGCGGCATACGGAAGAGGCGCATCACATCGCCGCTCATGTGGAGATACTCGGTGAGTTCCATTTCCTCGTAGTTGTCGAGGCGCATGCCGGTGCCGTTGGAATCGACACCGCGGAAGTTGATCGCGGTGTTGCGCACGGCGCGGAGAAGCAGTCGCGCGACGGGGCGGCCGTCTGGGTGCAGCACTTCCAGTCGCGTATCCACGGGAGAACCGCGTCGGGCGGCATCGGTTTCGAGAACGAGCGCTTCGCCAGCCTTCGCCTCGAAACGGAACAAATCCGCATCGCCCACGCGATCAATCCGACCGTGTGCGGAGCCACGTTGCGCCAGCGCGGTCGCGCTGGCGGGGGAATCGTTCGGCTCCTGTTCGGCGAATTGAGGTTCGTCGCGCACGACGACTTGGAACGCGCGCAGCTTTCGGAAGCGTTCGCTGTCGATGGGAACTTCCATCTCGCCGGGCGCACCGGATTTCACGTTCGCAGTCGTATTGGGCGGTAAATTGTGGCCGCTGAGCTGAATCTCCGTCTCCGCGTTCGCAGCGACGCCAAGCGGGAACACGCCGGTCACGACGGGAAGTTCGCCTATCGAAAGTCGGTAGATGTGATCTGGCGACGCGGTGAGCATCTGGTCCGAGACTTTCGCCGTGTAACGACCGCCTGCGGGAATCTTGAACGCAACGAGTCGATCACCGCCGTCGAACCCGCTGTCACTGGCCAGCACCGCGCCGCGGCCGTCCTGCAAGGTCAAGAAGCCGTTGGCTAGCTTGGAGCCGATGCTTCTGACGGCGAGTTCCAGCACGACGGTCTGCCCGGCCTTCGCTTCGAAGTCGAAAGAGTCGCTGTCGCCGGGCGTATCGATGGCGCCCCAGATTCCAGCGGGCAGGACGATGGTATTGGTCGCCGCGGCTTCGCTGAGCTGCGGCAGGTTATCGACGTAAACCTTCACCTTCGCGCTCTCGCCGCCGGAGCTTTGGACCGAGAGTTCGTATTCGCCGCGCGGAACTTTCATTCCGGCTTCGACCATGATTTGGATGTCGTTCGCGCTGGTGGCAGACCGCGAGAGGACGCGCAGATCGGGGTTCGTTGCTTGGACGTTCGTTGCGCCGAGAAGATGGGCGCCGGCGAGTTTCAGGATGGTTGGTTTGCCACGGGACAATCCGCGCGGCGAGACGCTCTTCAGCTCGGGCGCCGGTGGCGGCAGCGCCTTGGGCTTTTCGGTTTCGTAGAAGGCCACGGTTCCATCCTGACGTCCCACGGCGATTCGTTTGCCGTCGGCGAGAAATGCGATGGCGGGCGTGACATCCGGTTGCTTCTCGAACAGCAACTTCTCCGTCACCTCTTTCGCGTCCCACGATTTGAGGGTGAGATCGTCGGCAGTGGAGAGAATGGTTTTGCCGTCGGGAGAAAACGCGATGTTCAGAATCGCGCCTTCGTGGGCGAACTTCGAGACGAGCAAGGGATTTGTCGTCTCCGCCGCGCTCTCGCTGATTTCCCAAACGCGGATTCGATTGTCCGCGCCGGCGGCCGCGAGGCGTTTGCCGTCTGGACTCCAGCTCAGCGCATATTGCTCCTTCAGCGGCTGGGCAAGGGTTTCGATCCGTTTGCCGGTGGCAACAGTCCAGAGTTTGATCGTCCGGTCTCCGCTGGCACTGGCGAGAATTTTTCCGTCCGGACGAAACGCGAGATCGTAGATTGCGCCGTTGTGGGCGGAGAGCGTTTGCAGTTCCCTGCCGGTCGCGAGATCCCACAACTTGATCTTCTGATCGTAACTTCCGGTGGCGAGCGTCTGGCCATTGGGCGAAATCGCGACGGCGTACAGCGCGTCTTTGTGACCTTCGATGCTTCGGAGCAACTTGCCGTCAGCGACATTCCAGATTCTCACCTCGCCGAACAAGGCCGGCTCGCCAGCCGCCGCAGCCAGGTGTTTGCCGTCGGTGGTGAAG